>NZ_JBJJLN010000006.1:0-148725 GCF_046230725.1 Pseudomonas sp. KCJK9000
TCTGGCCTTCATCTGGGCCCGTGCCTGCACCTGCACTCAGCCGTGATATCGTTGCCCCTTCTCTGCTCAGGGACTTTTCCATGCCCACCACTACCTCACTGCAACCTGGTTTCATGGTCGTCCATGGCAACCGCCTGGATGACTTGCGTAGCCTGGTGGTGAGTTGGATGCGACGCTACCCGTTGGCTCCGCTGGAAAACGAAATCGCCTTGGTCCAGAGCAATGGTATTGCCCAATGGCTCAAACTCGCCCTGGCTGAAGATTCCCGGGACGATGATCTTGGAGGCTGTGGGATTGCCGCCGCCATCGATGTGCAACTGCCAGGCAGTTTCATGTGGCAGCTGTATCGCAAAGTACTTGGCCGTGAAGAAATCCCTGAAGTGTCGCTGCTGGACAAGGCGCCGCTGACCTGGCGTCTGATGCGTCTGTTACCTGCCCTGATCGAGCGTCCACATTTCGAACCACTGCGCCGCTTTCTCACCGATGACAGTGACTTGCGCAAGCGCTATCAGTTAGCAGAGCGTCTGGCTGATTTGTTCGACCAGTACCAGGTATACCGTGCCGACTGGCTCAAGGACTGGGCAGCCGGAGAGCACACGCTCAACAGCGCCCGCGGTGAACGTAAACCCCTTGCACCGGGCAACCGCTGGCAAGCTGAGCTCTGGCGGGCGCTGCTTGAGGATGTGGGTGAGCAGAGCATGGCGCAGAGCCGGGCAGGGGTGCATCAGCGCTTCCTTGAACGTATCGAAAAACTGCAGAGTGCACCGCCTGGATTGCCCTCGAGGGTCATCGTATTCGGTATTTCCTCCCTGCCCGCCCAGGCATTGGAGGCACTAGCCGGGCTGTCCCGGTTCAGTCAGGTGTTGCTGTGTGTTCACAATCCTTGTCGCCACCATTGGGCCGATATCGTTGCCGACAAAGATCTCCTGCGTCATCAGTACAAGCGCCAACAGCGCAAGCCAGGCATGCCGGTGCAGTTGGACGATGAGTCACTGCATCAACACGCCCACCCGCTCTTGGCAGCGTGGGGCAAGCAGGGCCGTGACTACATCAACTTGTTGGACAGCTACGATGACCCCGGCAGCTACCAAGGCGTATTCAGCGATGGGCGCATCGACCTGTTCAGTGAAGGCCAGCCCACCACACTGCTGAGTCAGCTGCAGGACGATATCCTCGAACTGCGACCACTTGCAGAAACGCGAGACTGCTGGCCTGCGGTCGACCCTAGCAAAGACCGCTCGGTGCGTTTTCACGTGGCACACAGCCCTCAGCGCGAAGTAGAAATTCTGCACGATCAGTTACTGGCACGCTTCAGCGCCGACCCTACGCTGCGTCCACGCGATGTGATCGTGATGGTCCCAGCCATCGACACCTATGCGCCACACATCCGCGCAGTTTTCGGCCAATTGCAGCGCAACGACCCGCGTTACATTCCTTTCACCCTCACCGATCAGGGGCAACGTGGCCGCGACCCGCTGTTGATTGCCCTGGAGCATCTGCTCAAGCTGCCGGACAGCCGATTTGCCGTCAGTGAGGTCCTTGACCTGCTCGATGTACCGGCTCTGCGCGCACGCTTCGGCATTCGTGAAAGCGACTTGCCCACCCTGCACCGTTGGATCCAAGGCGCGGGCATTCGCTGGGGGCTGAACGCTGAACAGCGCGCCTCCCTAGGGTTGCCCCACGGTCTTGAGCAGAACAGCTGGCGTTTCGGGCTGCGGCGGATGCTGCTGGGTTACGCCGTTGGGATGGGCGAAGGTTGCGACGGTATCGAACCGTACGATGAAATCGGCGGCCTGGACGCAGCCTTGATTGGCCCGCTGGTGGCGCTGCTCGATGCGCTAGAGGTGGCCAACCAGGCTTTGTCCCAGCCCGCCACGGCAAGTGAGTGGGGAGATCGACTGGGCGCCCTGTTGCAAGTGTTCTTCCTGGCTGAAGAGGAGCACGACGAGTTTCTCCTGCTGCAACTGCTGGCCCTTCGCGACAACTGGCTGGAGGTCTGCGAGACCGTCAGCCTGCAAGACCCGTTGCCGCTCACGGTGATCCGCGAGGCTTGGCTTTCGGGGTTGGACGAAGGCAAGTTGTCCCAGCGCTTTCTCGCCGGCTCGGTGAACTTCTGCACCTTGATGCCCATGCGCGCCATCCCCTTCCGGGTAGTGTGCCTGCTAGGCATGAACGATGGTGACTACCCGAGGGCACAGCCGCCCCTGGATTTCGACCTGATGGCCAGTGACTATCGCCCAGGCGACCGGTCGCGACGTGAGGATGACCGCTATCTGCTGCTCGAAGCGTTGCTGTCGGCACGTGACCAGCTTTACATCAGTTGGGTGGGCCGCAGCATCCGTGACAACAGTGAACGGCCCGCCTCGGTATTGATCGGCCAACTGCGCGACCACCTGGTTGCCGGTTGGCGCCTCAAGGGAAGTTCTGACGGCCAGGCACTGCTGCATGCGCTGACCCAGGAGCACCCACTGCAGCCATTCAGTGCACGCTATTTCGACAAGGGCACTGGGTTGTTCAGCTTCGCCCATGAATGGCAATTGTTGCATCGCCAGAACAGCGACGAGCAGTCGCCTGAACTAGCACTCGCGCCGTACGTCAGTGATGAGCCGCTGACGCTGACCCAGTTGCAGGACTTTGTTCGTCACCCCGTACGGCATTTCTTCAGTCAGCGCCTGAAGGTATTCTTCGAAGCCCTGCAGGCGCCTACGCCAGACGAAGAGCCCTTCGTACTCGATGCCTTGCAGCGCTATAGCGCCAGCGAAAGCTTGCTGGCCGCCGCGCTGAGCGACCCTAAAAACGCCGAATATGCCCTGCAAGCCCAGGCTCGCCGGCTGCAAGCCTGCGGATTGCTGCCTCTGGCAGGCTTCGGTGAAATGTTGCAGACCGAACTGATCCAGCCATTGCCCGATCTGCTGCAACGCCATGGTCAATTACTGCGGCGCTGGCCTACGGTGGTGGAGGGAGCACTGCCCATTCAGTTCGAGCATGCCAACCAGCGTCTGGAGGGCTGGCTGGGCCGGGTTTATCAAGCTGACGACCACAGCCTCTTGAGTATCACCACCGTGCCAAACACCATCGGCGCGGGGCGCAACAACCTCAAGTGGCATCGGCTGATCGCCAGTTGGGTGATGCACCTGGCCGCCTGCGCTGTGGGTTATCCCTTGCACAGTGCTCTGTTGGCCAGTGACATCACCCTGCTGCTCGGGCCTTTGCCACAGGCGCAGGCGCGCGAACGCTTGGGGGAATTGCTGATCGCCCGCCAGGCGGGGATGAACGCGCCACTGCCAGTTGCCGCCAAGACCGCCTTCGCCTGGCTGGGGCAGCAAGACCCAGACAAAGCCCTGGCGGCCGCTACGCGTGCCTACGAGGGCGATGGCCGCAGCAGTTTCGGCGAGCGCAGCGAAAGTGTTGCTCTGGCCCGGCAGTTTTCCGACTTCGCTGCACTGAGCGCCGACGAGACCTTCGAAGGCTGGTGTGAAACCTTGTACCGCCCTCTGTTCAGCGCAGCCTGGCAGGCCCAGGGCAACCCGGAGCGTGAAGCATGACCCAGGCCCGTCCTTTGGCACTGAGTTTTCCTCTGCATGGCAGCCAGCTCATCGAGGCGAGCGCCGGTACGGGCAAGACGTTCACCATTTCCGCACTGTACTTGCGCCTGATCCTTGGCCACGGTGGCACATGCGGCTTCGGCCGTGAGCTGCTGCCGCCGCAAATTCTTGTGGTGACCTTCACCGATGCCGCGACTAAAGAGCTGCGCGAGCGTATCCGCGCCCGTCTGGCCGAGGCTGCACGCTACTTCCGCGGCGAACTGGAGCACCCTGACCCATTGCTGCAACAACTGCGCAGCGACTATGCCCAAGCGCAATGGCCGCGCTGCGCCAACCGCCTGGAAGTGGCGGTGCAATGGATGGATGAAGCCGCGGTCTCGACCATCCATGGCTGGTGCCAGCGCATGCTCCGCGAGCATGCCTTCGATAGCGGTAGCCTGTTCACCCAAAGCCTTGAAACAGACCACAGCGAGCTGCTTGGCCAGGTTATGCGCGATTACTGGCGGCGCTATTGCTACGGCATGCGCGGGGAAGCGCTCGAGTGGGTACGCGGACACTGGGGTAGCCCGGATGCGCTGTTGCCGCGCATCCGCCCCCTGTTTGGCCGCGTGCGTGCGTTGCCCGACGACATTGCGCCGCAAGCATTGATCGATCAAGCGCTGCAGCAGCGCGGCGAGCAGTTGCGGCAACTCAAGGGGCCATGGGCGAAGTGGGCGGATGAGCTGCAGCAAATCTGCCGCGACGCAGTGGCGGCCAAACAGGTCGATGGACGCAAGCTGCAAGCGCGCTACTTCGAGCCGTGGTTCGACAAGCTGCGTGGCTGGGCCAGTGACGCGCATATGGTGGAACTGGATCTGGGCACCGGGTTCAGTCGCCTGACCCCGGAAGGGCTGGCCGAAATCTGGAAAGCGGGCCAACCGCCGGAGCATCCAGCCCTGCATGCCATGCTCAACCTGCAACAGCAGTTACAGGCTCTGCCAAGCCCCGATGCGCCCCTGCTGGAGCATGCCGCGGCCTGGGTAGCCGCGCGCTTCGAGGTGGAAAAACGCCGCCGCGCCGAAATGGGTTTCGACGACATGCTGCTGCGGCTTCAGCATGCCCTTGGCACGGAGTCGGGCGAACGTCTGGCGGCGCTGATCCGCGAGCAGTTCCCGGTGGCCTTGATCGACGAGTTCCAAGACACCGACCCGGTGCAGTACGGCATTTTCGAAAGCATTTACCGTATCGGTGAGAACAACCCGGAAACTGGCCTGTTCATGATTGGTGACCCCAAGCAGGCGATCTACGCCTTCCGCGGTGCCGACATCTACACCTACCTGTCGGCCCGCCGTGCCACCGCCGGCCGCCTGCACAGCCTGGACACCAACTATCGCTCCAGCCAGGGCATGGTCGCGGCAGTCAATCAAGTGTTTCTGCAAGCTGAGGCTCGCCCCCAAGGCAAGGGTGCCTTCCTGTTTCGCGAAGCTGACGACAATCCGCTGCCATTTGTCGAAGTTCGTGCCAAGGGGCGCAGCGAGCAGCTGTTGCTCGATGGCCAGGCCTGCGCTGCGCTGCAATGCTGGCAACTGCAGAGCGACGAGCCGGTTTCCAGTACGTTCTACCGCCAGCAGCTGGCTGCCAGCTGCGCCAGCCATATCGTGGCGGTATTGAACGGTGGGCAGCGCGGTGTATCTGGCTTCAGCGACGAAAACGGCGAGCTGCGCCCGTGTCAGCCATCGGATATCGCCATCCTGGTGCGCGATGGCCATGAAGCGCAATTGGTGCGCCGCGAACTTGCCGCCCGCGACGTGCGCAGCGTGTACCTTTCCGATAAGGATTCGGTGTTCGCCGCCCAAGAGGCCCATGATTTGCTGGCATGGCTCAAGGCCTGTGCCGAGCCGGACTCCGAGCGTCTGCTCAAGGCCGCACTGGCCAGCCTGACCCTGGGCCTTTCGCTGGCTGAACTCGACCAGCTCAACCAGGATGAGCGTGTCTGGGAAGGCTGGGTCATGCGTTTTCGTCGCTACCGCGAGCTCTGGCAGCGCCAGGGCGTGCTGCCGATGTTGCGCCACTTGCTGCACGAATTCGAACTGCCTCGCACCCTGATTGGCCGCACGGACGGTGAACGTGTATTGACCAACTTGCTGCATCTGGCTGAGCTGTTGCAACAAGCGGCGGCCGAGCTCGATGGTGAACAGGCGCTGATTCGCCATCTGGCAGAACACCTGGCCAACTCCAGCCAAGCCGGGGAAGAACAGATTCTGCGCCTGGAAAGCGACGAGCAGTTGGTCAAGGTGGTAACCATCCACAAGTCCAAAGGCTTGGAATACCCGTTGGTGTACCTGCCGTTCATCTGCACCAGCAAGCCGGTGGACGGCAGCCGTCTGCCGCTGGCCTGGCACGATAACCAAGGCCATGTGCAACTGACATTGACACCCGATGCAGCGCAGATCGCGCTGGCCGACGAGGAGCGTCTGGCCGAAGATCTGCGTCTGCTCTATGTGGCCCTGACGCGTGCTCAGCACGCCTGCTGGCTGGGCGTGGCCGACCTCAAGCGTGGCAACCAGAAGAGCTCGCAGCTGCACCGCTCGGCGCTTGGCTATTTGCTTGGCGGGGGCCAGGCACTGCCTGGCTCGCAACTGCTGGGTGCGTGGCTTCAGAGCCTGCAGGCAGGTTGCCTGGAGATTGCCTGCCCGACCTTGCCGCAAGCCACTGATGAGCGGTATCAGGCCTCGCAGATCGAACGGGAGCTGCTACCTGCTCGAAAGCCCCGCCGAGCCGCTGCCGAGCATTGGTGGATCGCCTCCTACAGCGCCCTGCGCCTGGGGGAGCAGACCCTTGGCGCGGATAGCTCGCAAGCCCAGCAACTGCTCGATGACGAGGTGCCTGATAGCCAGCAGATCGTTCGCGAGGTGCCGGCCGACGGTGGTGACATCCATCGCTTCCCCCGTGGCCCCAACCCCGGTACGTTTCTCCATGGGTTGCTGGAGTGGGCAGGCCGTGAAGGCTTCAGTAACGTCGCAAATGATCCGCAGCTGATCGAGCGTACCGTCGGCCAACGCTGCAACCGGCGAGACTGGACCGGGTGGATCCCCACCCTCAGCCAATGGCTGCACCAGTTGCTGAACGAGCCGTTGCCAGCTGGCGCGGCGCCGATGACCCTGGCGCGCTTGCAGCAGTATCAGATCGAGATGGAGTTCTGGTTCGCCAGCCACAACGTCAATGCCGAGCAACTCGACCGCCTGGTAGCCCGGTATACCCATCCAGGCTGTGCACGCCCCGCAGCGCAACCGACTTTGCTCAATGGCATGTTCAAGGGTTTCATCGACCTGGCGTATGAACTCGACGGGCGCTACTTCGTCGCGGACTACAAGTCCAACTGGCTGGGGCCGGACATCGCAGCCTACGACAGCCAGACCATGGAGAAAGCCATTCTCGAACACCGCTACGACCTGCAGTACGTGCTTTATTTGCTGGCCCTGCATCGCCAATTGCGCGCACGCTTGCCAGATTACGACTACGACCGCCATGTGGGCGGTGCCTTGTTCATCTTCCTGCGCGGAGCCAGCAGTAGTGGCCATGGCGTGTACTTCGCCAGGCCGCCACGGGAGCTGATCGAGGCCCTCGATGCGCTGTTCCGTGGCGTCCACGCGCCCGAACAGCAGGACCTGTTTGCCGGAGCCGCGCCATGAGCCGTACCCTCGACGATCTCTTGCCTACGCCGCTGCGCGCCGAGCATCTGCTGGCGCTGGCGCCCCAGCGTAACAGTACCGACTTGTTGCAGCTGCTCGATCGCTGGGTAGAGCGTGGCTGGTTGCGGGCGCTCGATCGAGCGTTCGTCAGTTTTCTCGAAGAGCGCGCGCCTGGCAGTGACCCGCTGCTGCTGCTGGCGGCCGCGTTGGCCAGCCATCAGCTAGGCCATGGGCACGTCTGCCTCGACTTGCAACAGACCCTCGCCGAGCCTGATTTCGCGCTGTCACTGCCGCCTGAAGGCGATGCCCTGACCGGCCCGTTGCTGCTGCCTTCGCAGCTATTGGCCGACCTGGACTTGCGTACTTGGCTGCAGCGCATCGCCGCCAGCACCCTGGTGGCTGATGGTGACGCCCCAGGTCAGCAGGCGCGGCCACTGGTGCTCAGCGGGCAGCGCCTGTACCTGCGCCGCTACTGGAGTTACGAGCGGCAGATTGACCAGACCTTGCGCCTACGCTTGAGCCAGAGCGAAGCGGCCCCAGCCGACTTGCCTGCACGCTTGGCTCAGCTGTTCGACGATGGCGCTCTGCCGGGGCAGGTGGACTGGCAGAAACTGGCCTGCGCCTTGGCCACCCGCGCAGGTTTCAGCATCATCACCGGCGGCCCTGGGACCGGCAAAACCACCACCGTCGTGCGCCTGCTGGCGCTGTTGCAGGCACCTGCGGTGGAGCAGGGCAGGCCGCTGCGCATTCGCCTGGCCGCCCCAACCGGTAAGGCGGCCGCACGCCTGACCGAGTCGATCGGCCAGCAGGTCGAGCGTTTGCAGGTCACTGCCCAGGTGCGTGGGCATATCCCAACCGACGTCAGCACTGTGCATCGCTTGCTCGGCAGCCGCCCAGGTTCGCGGCATTTCCGCCACCACGCGGGTAATCCGCTGCCGTTGGATGTGTTGGTGGTCGACGAAGCGTCGATGATCGATCTGGAAATGATGGCCAACTTGCTACAAGCGCTGCCACCCAAAGCGCGTTTGATTCTGCTGGGCGACAAAGACCAGTTAGCCTCGGTCGAAGCCGGCGCCGTGCTGGGTGACCTGTGCCGGGACGCCGAAGAGGGCCGCTATTCGCCTGCCACCCAAGCCTGGCTGGAGCAAATCGGTGGCCAGTCACTGGCCGCCAGCGGCCTTGAACAGGGTGATGCACAGCGCAACCCGCTGGCCCAGCAAGTGGTGATGCTGCGGTTCTCGCGGCGCTTTGGTGAGGGCAGCGGTATTGGCCAATTGGCCCGCCTGGTCAACCGTCAACAGGCTCAGGCGGCGCGGGATGTGTTGAGCATGCCGCCTGCGGATGTGTTTGGGCTGGCGCTGCGCAACGAGCAGGACAAGGCCTTGGACCGCTTGATCCTGGACGGCCTTGACCGCGGCAGCGAGGGGCCTCAAGGCTACCGGAGCTACCTGCGCACCATTGGCCGCCATCGGCCCGCACCTGGTACGGCTTTCGACGATCCACGCTGGGAGCAGTGGGCCGCCAACGTGCTGCATAGCTTCGAAGATTTCCAGCTGCTGTGCGCTGTGCGCAAGGGCCCCTGGGGTGTCGAAGGCCTCAATGAGCGTGTGGCGCGGGTGCTGCACAATGCCGGGCTGATCGATAACCAGCAGTTGTGGTACGAGGGCCGACCCGTGCTGGTGACCCGTAATGATTACGGCCTGGGGCTGATGAACGGTGATATCGGCATCGCACTGCGCTTGCCGGATGAACAAGGCCAAGCGCTTTTGCGGGTGGCTTTCCCACGCAATGACGGCGGTACGGGGGTACGCTTCGTGCTGCCCAGCCGGCTGAACGAGGTCGAAACCGTTTACGCCATGACCGTGCACAAGTCCCAGGGTTCAGAGTTCAGCCATACCGCGCTGGTGTTGCCGGACGCACTGAACCCGGTGCTGACTAAGGAGCTGGTGTATACCGGCATCACCCGTGCCAAGCACTGCTTCAGCTTGGTCGAGCCACGGCAGGGTGTTTTCGAGGAGGCCGTGCTTCGTAAGGTTAGGCGTATTTCCGGGCTGATGCTCGAACAGGTGTAGCCTGGGCCTGAAGGCGGCACACGGCCGCTCCTCCAGATAGCCAGCGTTGTGCTATCGTTGCGCCGATATCAAACACGATTTTGAGAGATCTCTCACATGACAGGCGCCAGGGAGTGGTTGATGGGCTGTGCGCTTACGCTGCATCTGCTCACCTTGTCGCTTATGGCTAGCCCCGCCCAAGCGGAGCAAGCGGCCACCTCAGTGCAGGCCCTACATCGTGCCAAGGCGGTGACGCAGGTGGTGCTGGGCATTCTCAGCTACGCTCGTTGGCCTTCAGCACCTGTGCCTCTGCGCCTGTGCCTGGTCGGGCCCACCGAATATGCCGACGATTTGATCAAAGGCAATCTGCAAAACAACGGTCAGTCGTTGCAAGTAAGGCGCCTACTGGCCAACGATCCACAGCTGGCCCAAGCCTGTGACGCCGTTTACATCGGCAAGCTCGACGATACCGATCGTAATCGCCTGTTCCACGTGCTCAGCGGCCGCCCGGTGGTTAGCATCAGCGAGGCCGACGACCCTTGCACCGTGGGTAGCCTGTTCTGCCTGCGGGTTAGCGATCAGCAGGTGGCATTCGAGGTCAACCTGGACTCCGTGGCTCGCTCCGGCGTACGCATCCACCCCAGTGTGTTGCAGCTTTCACGGCGCCGTGGGGTAATGCCATGAAGCCTGCAGCCATGAAGGCCGGCAACCGGCAGGCCGTTCGCCCGACCCTGCGCTCGGTGCTTGGCCGTGGGCACCTGAGCGTTGCCCTGCTGGCGGTGGGCTTGGCCGGTATCTCGCTGACGCTGTTGGGGGTGCTCGCCCTGCGCGTGTATGCCAACCACAACCTGCACCTGATAGCCCGCTCGATCAACTACACCGTCGAAGCCGCCGTGGTATTCGATGACAGCGTGGCAGCCAACGAAGCGTTGGAATTGATCGCCAAAACCGAAGAAGTGGCCGATGCCAAGGTGTTCAACAAAGACGGTGAGCAACTGGCGCATTGGCAGCGCAGCGATGAAGGGGTGCTTGGGCATCTGGAAGTGCGTGTGGCGACGGCCTTGCTGGGTGAGCCGATCAGCCTGCCGATCATGCATCAGCAGCAGAGGGTCGGGCATACTGAAATCACTGGCCAGGGCCGCAGCCTGTTGCTGTTCCTGCTCAGCGGTCTGGGCGGGATCTTGTTCTGCACGATCCTCAGTGCTTTCGTCGCCTTGCACTTCTCGCGGCGCCTGCTCGGCGACATCGTTCGCCCGCTGCGCGGGCTTGCCAGCGTAGCCCATGCCGCTCGTCGAGAGCGTAGTTTCGACCGACGAGTGCCGGAAGCCCCCATTGCCGAGCTCAACGAATTGGGGGCTGACTTCAATGCCCTGCTCGATGAGCTGGAGATATGGCACAGCCATCTGCAGAACGAGAATGCCACCCTGGCGCACCAGGCCAGCCACGACAGCCTGACGGGCCTGCCCAATCGCGCGTTCTTCGAGGGCCGCCTCAGTCGTAGCCTGCGTAACGCTGCACGCCAGCAGGATCATCTGGCTTTGCTGTTTCTCGACAGTGACCACTTCAAGCAGATCAACGACACCCTCGGGCATGCCGCAGGTGATGAAGTACTGATCAATATTGCCGACCGCGTGCGTGCACAATTGCGCGAGCATGACCTGGTAGCACGCCTGGGTGGAGACGAGTTCGCCGTATTGTTGGCCCCGCTTCATACTCGCGAGGACGCCGAGCGTATCGCCGACAAGATCATCGCCAGCATGCAGTTGCCGATGCAGCTTGAGGGCGGACAACGCCTCACGACCTCGCTAAGTGTGGGCGTTGCGTTTTACCCGGACGATGGCAGCGACGCTGCCTCTCTGTTCAATGCCGCAGACGCGGCGATGTACCAGGCCAAGCGCAAGCGCCGTGGCCAGTGGCAAGCGGCTCGGAAGGAACAGCCCGCCGTCGATTTCAGAAACAGGAGTTGAACCGTGATTCAGTGTTTTCGTTTTCCCTTCATCATGCTGGTGCTGGCCTTGCTGGCGCTCACTGGTTGCCAGAGCGCACCGCCCAAAGGATTGAGCGCCGAGCAGATCGCCGTCCTGCAGCGCGAAGGCTTTACGCCGACCGAAGAGGGCTGGGCGTTCGATCTGTCGGGCAAGGTGCTGTTCGGCAGTGATCTGGACAGCCTCAACGCTGCGAGTCAGGCCATCGTCGAGCGCATCGGCAAAGCGTTGCTGAGTGTGGGCATTCAAGGCGTGCGGATAGACGGCCATGCCGATGCTTCGGGCAAGGCTGCGTACAACCAGCAGCTATCCGAACGGCGTGCGCAGAGTGTGGCCCAAGCATTGGTCGGTGTGGGCATGCCGGCCCAGAATATCCAGACCCGCGGCCTGGGCAGCACGCAGCCGGTAGCCGACAACCGTACCCGCGCCGGACGTACGGAGAACCGGCGGGTATCGATCGTGGTGGCATCATACTGAGCCCCAAGGGCTGCCAAGCAGCCCATCACACCTAGGCGAACTGCATGTCTCGGGTTTCACCCATCAACAAACGTGCATTCGCTTCGGTCACACCGCGGATGTAGTCCCATAGCAGGGTTATGCGCTTCAACTTGCGCAAATCCTCGCGGCAGTACATCCAGAACTGCCGCGTCACTTCGATCTGCTCTGGTAACACCGCCACCAGCCGCTCATCCTGGGCCGCCAAAAAGCAGGGTAGGATCGCCAACCCTCGGCCTTGCAGTGCCGCCGTGTACTGGGCAATGACGCTGGTGCTGCGCAAATGGGCATTGGCGCTGGGGATCAGGTTGGCCAAGTAGAGCAACTGCGAACTGAAGGCCAGGTCGTCCACGTAGCTAATGAACGGGTGGTCGACCAGGTCGCCCATCTGGCGGATGGGCGCATGGTTGTTCAGGTAGTCCTGGGTCGCATACAGCCGCAGCCGGTAATCGCATAACTTGCAGCATACATAGGGGCCATGCTCGGGCCGCTCCAGGGCGATGACGATGTCCGCCTCGCGCTTGGACAGGCTGATGAAGTGCGGCAGCGGTAGAATATCCACCGAAATTGCCGGGTACGCATCGACGAAATGGCTCAGTTGTGGGGTCACGAAAAAGCTGCCAAAACCTTCGGTGCAGCCCATCCGTACATGCCCCGACAGTGCCACCCCCGAGCCTGAAACCTGCTCGCAGGCCATATGTAATGTGCTTTCGATCGATTCGGCGTAGCCCAACAGCCGTTGCCCCTCGGCGGTCAGGACGAAACCGCTGGTACGGGACTTTTCAAACAATAGCGTGCCCAACGCCCCCTCCAGCGACGTGATGCGCCGGGACACCGTGGTGTAGTCGACAGCCAGGCGTTTGGCGGCAGCGCTGGCTTTGCGAGTGCGTGCCACTTCGAGAAAAAACTTTAGGTCGTCCCAGTTCAGCGAACCAAGGGATGTCAGGTCTTTTTGCATGTTGATCCGGTTTTTTTGTGCGTTCTTGTTGGATGTTTGCACATCTATACTCGAAAAAAGCCCTGCGGCGCCATCCCGTGTTTGCGTGGCGCTGGCAATCGCGTCCTGACAATAATTCCAAGGAGAACGCAGATGAACGCACCGCAATCCCCCGACAAGACCAAGGTCGAGCAGGTCAAGCTGTTGATCGACGGCCAGTGGGTCGAGTCGAAGACCAGCGAATGGCGGGATATCGTCAACCCCGCCACCCAAGAGGTGCTGGCGCGGGTACCGTTTGCCACCGTCGAAGAAGTGGATGCCGCCGTGGCTGCAGGCCAGCGTGCCTTCAAGGCGTGGCGTGACACGCCGATTGGTGCGCGTATGCGCATTATGCTCAAGTTGCAGGCGTTGATCCGCGAACACACCAAACGTATCGCCCAGGTGCTTAGCGCCGAGCAGGGCAAGACCTTGGCTGACGCCGAGGGCGATATTTTCCGTGGCCTTGAGGTTGTCGAGCATGCGGCTTCCATCGGCACTTTGCAGATGGGCGAATTCGCCGAGAACGTAGCCGGTGGCGTGGACACCTACACCCTGCGTCAGCCGATCGGCGTATGCGCGGGCATCACCCCGTTCAACTTCCCGGCGATGATCCCGCTGTGGATGTTCCCGATGGCCATCGTGTGCGGGAACACTTTCGTCCTCAAACCTTCCGAACAAGACCCGCTTTCGACCATGCTGCTGGTCGAGCTGGCGCTGGAAGCCGGTGTGCCTGCGGGCGTGCTCAATGTGGTGCATGGCGGCAAGCAAGTAGTCGATGCGATCTGCACGCACCAAGACATCAAGGCGATCTCTTTCGTGGGTTCAACGGAAGTTGGTACCCACGTGTACAACCTGGCCAGCCAGCACGGCAAACGTGTGCAGTCGATGATGGGCGCCAAGAACCACGCCGTGGTGCTGCCTGATGCCAACCGCACACAAACCGTCAACGCCTTGGTCGGCGCCGCGTTCGGTGCTGCCGGGCAGCGCTGCATGGCCACCTCGGTGGCGGTGCTGGTCGGTAAGGCGCGTGAATGGCTGCCCGATATCAAGGAAGTGGCGAGCAAACTCAAAGTCAACGCCGGTTGTGAGCCAGGCACCGACGTCGGCCCGGTGGTCTCCAAGCGCGCCAAGGAACGTGTACTGGGGCTTATCGAGAGCGGTATCCAGGAGGGCGCCAAACTCGAACTCGACGGCCGTGGCGTAAAGGTGCCGGGTTACGAGAACGGCAACTTCGTCGGCCCAACCTTGTTCTCTGGGGTGAAGACCGACATGCAGGTGTACACCCAGGAAATTTTCGGCCCAGTACTGGTCACCTTGGAAGTCGACACACTCGATGAGGCCATCGCCCTGGTCAACGCCAACCCATTCGGCAACGGTACCGGGCTGTTCACCCAAAGCGGTGCCGCGGCGCGCAAATTCCAGAGCGAAATCGATGTCGGCCAAGTGGGGATCAATATTCCGATCCCGGTGCCGGTGCCTTTCTTCAGTTTCACCGGTTCCCGTGGCTCAAAGCTTGGCGACCTCGGCCCGTACGGCAAGCAAGTGGTGCAGTTCTACACTCAGACCAAGACTGTCACCGCCCGTTGGTTCGATGACGACAGTGTCAACGACGGTGTGAACACCACCATCAGCCTGCGCTAAGGAGAACGCCATGCATATCGCATTCATCGGCCTGGGCAACATGGGCGCGCCCATGGCCCGCAATTTGATCAAGGCGGGGCACCAACTGCACCTGTTCGACCTGAACAAAGCTGTGTTGGCCGAACTTGCCGAGCTGGGCGCGCAGGTCAGCGCCTCGCCACGGGATGCGGCGGCCGGCAGTGAGATGGTGATCACCATGCTGCCAGCCGCCGCCCATGTGCGCAGTGTCTATCTGGACGAGGAGACTGGCATTTTGGCCGGTATCCGCCCTGGTACTGCGACCGTGGACTGCAGCACCATCGACCCGCAGACTGCCCGCGAGGTGTCCAAGGCCGCTGCGGCCAAAGGTGTAGACCTGGGCGATGCACCCGTTTCCGGCGGCACCGGCGGCGCAGCGGCGGGCACGCTGACCTTCATGGTCGGCGCCAGCGCCGAGTTGTTCGCGACACTGCAGCCGGTGCTGGCGCAGATGGGCCGAAACATCGTGCACTGCGGTGAGGTAGGCACCGGGCAGATTGCCAAGATCTGCAACAACCTGCTGCTGGGCATCTCGATGATCGGCGTGTCGGAGGCCATGGCCCTGGGCAATGCACTGGGCATCGATACCCAGGTGCTAGCGGGGATCATCAACAGTTCCACTGGGCGTTGCTGGAGCTCCGATACCTACAACCCATGGCCAGGGATCATTGACACGGCGCCTGCGTCGCGTGGCTATACCGGTGGGTTTGGCGCCGAACTGATGCTCAAGGACCTGGGGCTTGCCACCGAGGCCGCTCGCCAGGCGCACCAACCGGTAATCCTCGGGGCCTTGGCTCAGCAGCTGTACCAGGCCATGAGCCTGCGTGGAGACGGCGGCAAGGATTTCTCGGCAATCGTTGAGGGCTACCGCAGGAAGGATTGACGAGCGAAGACTTCATCGCGGGTTTGGTTGCCTTCCCTCTGTAACTGCGCACCAGAGGGGAGGGGGCCGCCCTGCGATGTTTTGATGCCATAGCCCGTCGAATTTATGCTTGTTGCAATGGATCGCTCAATTAAAATTGAGGCTAAAGGTAGTGGGAAGTTATAAGGCATGTAAAAAGCGTCATTTCTATCGCCCATAGAGTTACAAGTAAGTTCTTCGCATTTTTAGGGAATGATGCTATGTCTTCTTGTGCTACTAATTTCCTTTTTATGAAAACTGAAGGCATTATGAGTACTGTTGAGATTGCTCCGGTACGCATGAGCTTTCCTAATAGTCCGGCTTGCTCGTACGTTGCTTTGTTTTTTTCTATGTATTGGCTGTTAGGGAATAGGGACTCATAATACTCAGTGCGTCGAGCGGCAATAATGCACTGAATTATCATTATGATGATGATCAGGTTTATGATGATTGCCGCAGGTATTCCTTCATCCATAAAGCTCACCTTGAAAGCGCTCTGTACAGGAACTCACCATAGACTTCACCTTGGCCCTCTCCAACTTTCCCTCCAATCGTGGCTCCAGCACCACCGATCAGTACTGCACAGGCCAGTCCACCCGTGCCTGCCGTTGTCAAGCCGATCGCGGCACATAGTCCAGGGGCCAACAAAGTACCAGCCGCATACCCGCCAATGCTTCCGCCTGCTAGTCCCCCAATTAATGCGCCGCCTTGAACATACTTCGCCTTCTCGCAATCCGCTTCACGCCCGAGCGTGCAGGCCTTGTGGATTTCAAGTCCTGTTCCTGCGACTTCGAGAGCCACCCCCACGTAGGTGCCTTGCTTTATCACGCTGGCTGCCTTCGCTACGCCCGCAACTTTATTGGCATATCCCGCAATTTCACCTGTATGTAAATAGCTCTTTGTGGATATCCCCAACGCCCTTTTGATAGAACTTTTGTTCCTCAGGCCCGAACCGTAAGCAGCCAATTTGTTTAACTGCTCATCCAGGTTGACGAACAAGGCCGCACGCTGTGCATAGAACTGATCGCGAGCCGCGATGGCCCCTGACCCGAGATGCCGTTGATGCAGCTTTTCGATATCCATCAAGGTGGCCTCGATAGCTTTCAGGTGCTTGCTCCACCCTTCACTGACAACGCCAGCGCCCATGGACGCATGCGCGATCAAGCTTTTCAGCGTCTCGAAATTATCGACGAAGAAATTGTCCACACCTTGGCCATTGCGCATCAGCCCAATGTGCACGATTGTCGCCTGCCTCATCATCCAGGCCTCCTGGCTGGTGCAGGAGGCCGTGGTGGGATCGCCGATAATGATAAGTTCGCCGCTACGGACCACGGTATTGGCTATGTGTGAATTCAGCACGTCGAACTTCTCCAGGGAATGACCGGTCAGCGCCAGGTCGGATTTCAGCCTGTGGTAGTTCTGCAATTTGAGATTGAGGTACGCGCGGGCTTCGGACATGGCGGTACCCTCACGCGTATTTCTTGTTGCCGATGCGGTCCCAGCCCCCGGCGATATTACCGCCGCCAGTGCCGTCATGGCGGCGCTGCCGGGTGTAAGTGGTCTTGATCCGGCCGTAATTGAGCTGCACCACTTCTACTGGCACCCCTGTGTCCACGCTCTGCGAATACTCCGCGATGATCACCTCTTCAAGGATGATTTCAAAGTACCTGAGTTTTTCACCGCCAGCCCGGCATAGGGCAAGCTTCACCTCTTTCAGATGCTGGCCCGTGCAACTGGCTTCTAACAGTTTGCAACTAGCACTGTCGAGGTACTTGGTGAAGGTGAAGTTTGTGACGGAGGTCCGGCCGGATGTTGCGCCACCTGCAGAACTTGCAGTGGCAGATGTACTTTGGCTGATGCCAAAGTCGTACCCCAGCACTTCAATCCACTCACTGTATTTTTCGTCCAGGGCCTCTCCTGGGATATTGTCGATCTGAATATAGGCGTCGCAAGCCATCCTTATCTCTCCTTGATATTAATTGTGACCAGGGAATGTTGCCCGCTGACTCGGGCGGTCAATGCAGGCTAGATCTGGGCGCGTGCGAGGGCAATAGGATAAGGGGCGGTATGAAGCAATTCAGAAAGGGACTACAAGCATAGAGATTGAAGGTGAGGGTTTGTGTCAGAAGATGTTGAGAAGCTCAATCGGTGCAGCATTGTTTTGCTATTTTTACTAGTGATGTTCAATACAGTGCTGGCCCTGCAGTAAGTCTACTGATTTCCACAGGGCCTGCGTTGCTTTGGCAAAAAATCAGGCAAAGACAAAGTATTTACGCACCGTCTCGACCACTTCCCAGGTGCCTTTCATCCCCGGTTCGATCACGAACACATCACCCGCTTTCAGGTGCTTGGGCTCTTCGCCTTCCGGGGTGATGATGCAGTAGCCATCGAGGAAGTGGCAGAACTCCCACTTCTCGTAGTTGACCTCGAACTTGCCCGGGGTGCAGATCCAGGTACCCATGATCTTGCTGCCGTCAGCCGACAGGTAGGCGTTGAGGTTGACGGTGTGTGGGTCGCCGCCGATGCGCTTCCACTTGGTGGCGTCCACGACCGGCGTCGGGCAGGTTTCGCGCAGGACGGTGATGAAATCGGACATGGCACAACTCCTGGTGACTGGCTGAATGACTGGTCACCATAGGCCCTATGGCCGACCCGCAGTTGCCTGGGCTCGACGCCCAGCTGCCTGCCCGCGCTATGCAGCGCAAACCCTGTAGGTACATCCGCCAGTGCGCCAGTGCAGGCACCGATGCACGATCAGGCCTGCATCAATCGCTCGACCAACCCTGCCGTATAACCTGGTAACCCGGCGAAATCTCGCGCGCATAATAGTAACCGCCGCTTGGCCCAGTCCTCTCGCAGCGCTACCCAGTTCATCGGCAGTACCCCCTGCCAGCGCTGCACCGATGCCAGCGGCACCACGCCAATGCCGGCGCCACCTGCGACCATGCGAATTACCCCGTCGAACCCTTCGGCCCGCACCCGTACCTGCATGCGCCGGCCTTCGCGCAGCGCCTGTTCTTCCAAATACAACGCCAAGGCACTGTTGGCCCCCAGCCCAACATGACCATGGGCAAGGGAGTCGACGAAGCTCGGTGCAGGCGCTTCGCTGAGGGGGTGGCCCGGTGGTGTCACCAACACCAGCGGATCATCACGAAATGGCAAGGTCTGCAGATGCGAACTGGGGGCTGCGGTAGAAATGACGCCCAGATCAGCCATGCCCTGGGTGATCGACTGCACGATACGCAGGCTCGGCAGCTCTTGCACGTCGATGCCGAGCCCTGGGTTGTCGGCAAGGTAGCTGGCCAGCAGCTCTGGCAGGTACTCGGTCAAGGCAGCGGTGTTGCACAGCAGCCGCACCTGGCCTTGCTGGCCCCCGGCATATTGGGCCAGGTCGAACTGCAGGCGCTCGACCTGTTGGGCGATCTGCCGTGCATGTTGCAACAGCGCCTGCCCGGCGGGCGTGGGCTGAACGCCACGGCGGTTGCGCTCAAGCAAAGCGGTGCCGAGCGAGGCCTCCATGGCACGGATGCGGGCACTGGCCGCTGGCAGCGACAGATGGCTGCGGCAGGCGCCGGCGGTGATGTTGCCGCACTCGACGGTATGCTGGAAAAGCCGAAGGTCGATCAGGTCGAAATGCATCTGCCTCTGTCCTGGCGAGAGTCTGGCTGAGTATATGGCAGATTCTCAGTTCAACCGCTGCGCTTCATCATGGCGGCCATGGAGACTTTGCTCGCTTTCTACCAGCACATAGGCCCGGCGTTGACGCTGCTGGTGGTCAGCACCTTCCTGCTGGCCGGTGCCGTCAAAGGTGTGATTGGCCTGGGCCTGCCGACCATCGCCATGGGCCTGCTAGGGCTGGCTATGTCACCGGCGCAGGCTGCAGCGCTGTTGATCGTTCCATCTACGCTCACCAACCTCTGGCAGCTCGCTACCGGCGGGCATCTGCGAGTGCTGTTGCGCAGGCTAGGGCCGATGCTGGTGATGATTTTCGTCGGTACATTGCTCGGCAGTGCCTGGGTGGGTATCAACAGCGGGCCATGGGCGGTGCATGCGCTGGGCGCGGCGCTGGTGGTTTATGCCCTGTACGGGTTGGCAGGCCCTGCCTTGCGCGTGGCGCCGGAGCGGGAAGGGTGGCTGGGCCCGATTTGCGGGCTAGTGACAGGCCTAGTCACTGCGGCCACGGGCGTATTCGTGATGCCGGCGGTGCCTTACTTGCAGAGCCTGGGCCTGAGCCGCGACGAGATGATTCAGGCGTTGGGCCTGTCATTCACGGTTTCGACCCTCGCTCTGGCCGCTGGCCTGGCCGGGCAGGATGCCTTGGGTGGGCAAGCGCTGGGGGCTTCGCTGCTGATGCTGGCGCCGGCGCTGCTAGGCATGTTTGCCGGGCAGTGGCTGCGCCAACGCATCAGTGTGGCGCTGTTCAAGTATTGCTTCTTCATCGGCCTGGCCGCGCTGGGCGGCCATTTGCTGCTCAACGGCTAGCGGACGAGGGGCTGAGCATCACGATCGGCTGGATGTCGAAATCGCGCTCAAGGTAGTCCATGCGCTTTTCGAAGAATTCGACCATGTGCGGCAGTGCCGAGTGCACGTCCAGCGCCGCCTTGTCGGCCCACACCTCATAGAACACGAACAGGCTAGGGTCTTGCTGGTCGCGCAGCATGTGATATTCGATGCAGCCAGGCTCCTGGCGGCTTGGCTCGACGTAGGCGCGGAACAGGGTTTCGAAGGCTTCAGCCATTTCCGGGCGGGTCTTGGCCTTGAGGATGAACGCGTGCTGCTCGCTCATGGATCGGTGCTCCCAAGTGATTGATGTATCCATTCTACGGCAACAATACCCGTTGAATTGTTGACTTCAGATCAATTGTATTTTGCCGCGCGCCTGCTGTATCCCGCGCTCGCGGGCCATTAATGTGCCGGTCATTCCTTTATGACCCGAGGCCCAGCATGAAAAATATCCTACTGCTCAACGGCGGCAAACAGTTCGCCCACTCCGACGGCCGTCTCAATCAGACCCTGCACGACGCCGCGCTGGCCCACCTGGACAGTGCCGGTTTCGATGTACAGCAGACGTTCATCGACGGTGGCTATGACGTCCAGACCGAAGTGCAAAAATTCCTCTGGGCCGATGTGATCATCTACCAGATGCCGGGCTGGTGGATGGGCGCGCCGTGGATCGTGAAAAAGTACATCGACGAAGTTTTCACCGCCGGCCACGGTAGCCTTTATGCCAACGACGGCCGTACCCGTTCCGACCACTCGCAAAAGTACGGTAGCGGTGGTTTGCTGCAGGGCAAGCAGTACATGCTGTCGCTGACCTGGAATGCGCCGCAGCAGGCATTCGACGACCCTAGCGATTTCTTCGAAGGCAAAGGTGTGGATGCGGTGTACTTCCCGTTCCACAAGGCCAACCAGTTCCTGGGCATGACCGGCCTTGCGACCTTCCTGGCGGTGGATGTGATGAAGCGCCCGGATGTACCGGCAGCGTTGGCGGCGTATGAAGCGCATCTGGACAACGTGTTCGGCAAGGCTATCTAATCGCTGCATGGTTCACCTACAGGCGCTCAAGTGAAGACCCGCTCAGAAGAACTTCAGGTATTCGTCGCTGTGATCGACTGCGGTTCGATCTCCGCTGCTGCCGAGCAGATGGGCCAGACCCCGTCTGCCGTCAGCCGCACGTTGTCGCGCCTTGAGGCCAAGCTCGGCACCACCCTGGTCAACCGCACCACACGGCGGATGGACCTCACCGAAGAGGGCCGCTTCTTCCTCGAGCGTTCGCGCCGGGTACTGGAGCAGATGGACGAGATGGAAGAGCGCCTGTCGATGCATCACCAGACTCCCTCAGGGCGGCTGCGCATCAACGCCGCTGCACCGTTCATGCTGCATGCCATCCTGCCCTGGATCGGTGAGTTTCGTCGCCAGTACCCCGGCATCGAACTGGAACTGAACACCGACGACCTGATTATCGACCTGCTGGAGCAGCGTACCGACGTGGCCATCCGTATCGGTGAACTGGCTGACTCCAGCCTGCATGCGCGCTCGCTTGGCTGCAGCCCTGTGCAGGTATTGGCAAGCCCTGACTACTTGCAGCGGCATGGCACCCCACAGACCGTCGAGGACCTGAGCAACCATTGCCTGCTGGGCTTCAGCCAACCAGAGACGCTCAACCAGTGGCCGTTGCGTCATGCCCAAGGTGATCGGTGGAGCATCCGCCCGGCCTTGCTCGCCTCCAGCGGCGAAACCCTGCGCCAGCTTGCACTGGACGGGGAAGGGATCGTCGCCTTGTCGCACTTCATGACCCATGAAGACATCCGCACTGGCCGCCTCAAGGTACTGCTCAGCGAGGCCAGCAATGGCTATCGTCAACCGATCCACGCGGTGTATTACCGCAATACGCAGTTGGCCCTGCGTATCCAGTGCTTCCTGGACTTCATTCAGCGCAAGTTGGCGATGTACGCCTGCTGAGTTGCCTGAACGCGACATATCCTGCCCGAAGGCGGCGAAACTTCCTGCGCCCGATTGCACAGTTCGAGCGCTTCGGCCTTACTGAGTGCTCGACAAAAACAACACCAAGGAAGTGTCATGCGTATTGTCCCGTTTCAGTACCTGGCTCTGGCAGCCGCGATCCTGAGCTGTTCCTCTACCTATGCCGCTACCCTGGAAGGCGGTGCGGTTGCTGCGCCCGATCAATATGGCGCACAGGTAGCCGCCGACATTCTCAAGAAAGGTGGCAACGCGGTGGATGCAGCCGTGGCCACTGCCTTCACGCTGGCGGTGACCTACCCCGAAGCAGGTAACATCGGTGGTGGCGGTTTCATGACCCTGTTCGTCGACGGCAAACCTTACTTCCTCGACTACCGCGAAGTGGCGCCCAAGGCAGCCACGCGCAATATGTACCTGGACGACAAAGGCGAGGTGATCGAGAACCTGAGCCTGGTGGGCGCGCGCGCAGCGGGTGTGCCCGGTACGGTGATGGGGCTGTGGGAGGCTCACCACAAGTTCGGCAAGTTGCCTTGGAGCGAGCTGCTGACGCCGGCCATCGGCTATGCGAAGAATGGTTTCAAGGTTGCAGAAAAGCAGTACCAGTACCGCAACGATGCCCAAGGCATGTTCAAGACGGCGACCAACTTCAACGATTATTTCGGCAACATGAAAGTTGGGGAGTTGTTCAAGCAGCCGGAGATGGCCCAGACCTTGGAACGCATCGCCGATAAAGGCGTGAGTGAGTTCTACCAAGGCAAGACTGCTGACCTGCTGGTGGCGCAGATGCAGGCTGACAAAGGCCTGATCACCAAACAAGACCTCATGGACTACAAGGCCGTATGGCGCGACCCGATCGCCATCAGCTGGCGCGGCAATGTGGTGTACACAGCCCCTCCGCCCAGTTCTGGCGGTGTAGCGTTGGCTCAGTTGCTGGGCATCAAGGAAGACCGAGCGGCAGACTTCAAAGGCGTGGCGCACAACTCTGCGCAGTACATTCACCTGCTAGCGGAGATCGAGAAGCGGGTATTCGCCGACCGTGCCGACTATCTCGGCGACCCGGCCTTCAGTAAAGTCCCAGTGAACCAACTGGTGGCTAAGGACTATCTGGCCAAGCGCGCTGCACAGGTCAACCCCAAAGCCATCTCTGCGACTGACGAGGTCAAGCCCGGTTTGGAGCCGCACCAAACCACGCATTTCTCGATCGTCGACAAGCAGGGCAACGCTGTCAGCAATACCTATACCCTCAACCTCGATTACGGCAGTGGCGTAGTGGTCAAAGGCGCGGGCTTCCTGCTCAACGACGAAATGGACGACTTCAGCGCCAAGCCTGGGGCTGCCAACGCTTTTGGCGTCGTGGGCGGTGACGCCAACGCCATTGCGCCGGGCAAACGCATGCTCTCGTCGATGAGCCCAAGCCTGATGACCCGTGACGGCAAGGTTGAGCTGGTGATCGGCACCCCAGGGGGCTCACGCATCTTCACCTCTATCTTCCAGGTCATGAACAACCTGTATGACTATGGCATGCCGCTGCAAAAGGCCGTGGCGGCGCAGCGTGTGCACCATCAATTGCTGCCCAAGGACACCATCTATTTCGACAGCTATGCACCGCTGACCGGCGCAGTAGCTGATGAGCTGAAGAAGATGGGTTATGTCCTGGAGGATCAGGGCTGGGAGATGGGGGACATCCAGGCCATTCGGGTCAACGGGGCGCAGCTTGAAACGGCCTCGGACCCGCGTGGGCGTGGGGTGGGGATGATCGTCAAGTAACGCTGGGTGAGCTGCTTTGATGCTTTCGCGGGTAACCCCGCGAAAGCGATCTGAAGGTCAGACGCGGAACTGGCTGACCAGCATCTGCAAGTGACCACCCAGGCGCGCCAGCTCGACGCTGGACGCCGCGGTCTCATCACTGGCCGCCGCAGTCTGTTCCGACACATCCCGCACATTGAGGATGCTGCGGCTGATTTCCTCGGCCACGGCGCTCTGCTGCTCGGCCGCCGCGGCAATCTGCTGGTTCATCGACTGGATGCTCGACACCGTGCTGGTGATGTTCTCCAGCGATGCCCCAGCTTTGCGCGCCAGTTCCACGCTGCTGTCGGTCAGTGTCCGGCTGCCCTGCATGGCATTGGCCACTTGCTGGGTACCATGCTGCAGGCCAGCGACCAACTCTTCGATCTCTTCGGTGGACTTTTGCGTGCGCTGGGCCAGGCCGCGCACTTCGTCGGCCACTACTGCGAACCCGCGGCCGGCCTCACCGGCACGAGCGGCTTCGATCGCGGCGTTGAGCGCCAGCAGGTTGGTCTGCTCGGCGACCGACTTGATCACATCCATCACGCTGCCGATCTTCTGGCTTTCCTGCTGCAGCAGGTTCATGGCCTCGGTTGAACGGTGCACTTCCTCAGCCAAGCGTTCGATCTGGCTGATGGCCTCACCGACCACACGGTCACCAGCACGGGCCTCGCCATCGGCACCGGTGGCCGCCTGCGAGGCTTGCTCTGCGTTGCGCGCCACTTCCTGAACAGTGGCGGCCATTTCATGCATGGCGGTGGCGACCTGGTCGGTTTCGACCTTCTGGCTGTTGGCGCCGGCGCTGGTCTGTTCGGTCACCGCCGACAGCTCTTCGGCGGCACTGGCGATCTGAGTGACGCCGTCGCGGATGCCACTGATCAGCTCGCGCAGGGTCGTGCCCATGCGCGCGATGCCTTGTTGCAGGGCTCCCAGCTCGTCACGACGAGTGACTCGCAGTTCATGGGTCAGGTCGCCACCGGCAATGCGCTCCACAGCTTGCAGGGTATCGCGCAACGGGCGGGTGATCTGCCGGGTGATGACCACTGCAGCAATGACCCCCGCCAACAATGCCAGCAGCGTGGCGATGATCTGCAGGCTGCGTGCCTGTGCGCTTTCGGCGTCGCGGCGCTCAAGCTGGATTTGGTACAGCGCGTCACTGCGCTTGACGATGTCGGCGCCCTGAACCGTCATTTCCGCACGGGCCACCGTGATCGCTGCGACCGCATCACGGAACTGGCGCACGGCATCGCGGTACGCCAACACGGCCTGTTCGAACTGCTGCACACGAGCCCCTTCGGCGGGCAGCTGAAGCTTGAGCGTCTCGACGTTGGCCAGCGAGCCTTCCAACTGCCGCAGGGCGGCTTGCTCGTTGCTGGCCGTGTTCTCGGCGATGTAGCCACGCACATCGATGCGCACCTGCAGCAGTTGCTGGCGCGCCTTGCTGATCAGCTGATACTGAGCCAGGCGTACGCTGTCCGCTTCGGGGCGCGACATCACCTCTTGGCTAAGGGCATCCATGGCCTCATCGGCCCGGGTAGCCGACACATCCATGGCCTTGCGGGCCGCCAGCGAGCTGTCGTAGCCGGCGCGCATCTTGCTCAGCGATACCTTGTACTCGCTGATGGTCTGCCCCAGCGCCTTGAGGAGTTCGACGTTGGCTGGGCTTGTGAAGGTGGTTGCCAGGTAAGCCTGCTGTTTGCTGAACACATCCAGTTTGGCTTGGGTGTTGGCAGCAGCAGCATCATCGCCGTTGGCGATCATGTATTGCAGGCGCGCTACGCGCAGGTCGGTCAGGTCCTTGTTGAGCTGGCCGATGTCGCCCATCCAGTTGCTGCGGTCGATCAGGCTGCCCAGGCTGGTCCAGCCGGTCAAGGCCAGTAGGCCGGTAAGAACCAGCACCAGGCCAAAGCCTAGGCCGAGTTTAAGGTTGACGCTGATATTGGCAAACCAGCTATTCATGCACGCTCTCCAGAAAATTCATACGCTCACTTGATCTTCGATCGCAGGGCGTTGTTGTTCTGGGGCCTGCTGAATCGTGCAGGGGTTATCGGCACGCGGAGGGTAAAGCTGAATCGCTTTTTCAGTTGATTTCGAGTCGGGGCCGACAGGCGGCGGCCCCACCTCTTAGAGGTTGCGTGCGCTGAAGGTATCGCAGCTGTTGACATCGCCCTGGGCGAACCCGGTTTTGAACCAACGCACGCGCTGCGCCGAGGTGCCATGGGTGAACGAGTCGGGCACCACGCGGCCCTGGCCCTGCTGTTGCAGCCGGTCATCGCCAATGGCATTGGCGGCGTTGAGGGCCTCGTCGACATCCCCGGGTTCGAGCCAGTTCAGCCGCTTCTGGGCCTGGTACGCCCACACCCCAGCCAGGCAGTCTGCCTGCAATTCCTGGCGCACCAGCAGGCCGTTGTCACCCTCCATGCGTTGGCCGCTGCGCCGCGCAGCATCGACTTTGGCCGAGACGCCCAAGAGGGTTTGCACATGGTGGCCGATTTCGTGTGCGATGACGTAGGCCTGAGCAAAATCACCGGCTGCAGCGAAGCGAGTCTCCATTTCACGGAAGAACGACATGTCCAGGTATACCCGTTGGTCCGCTGGACAGTAGAACGGCCCGACGGCTGCTGAAGCAAAGCCGCAGGCAGAATTGACCTGCCCGCTGAACAGAACCAGCTTAGGGTCGCGGTATTGTTTGCCGGCCTGAGCGAACAAGGCTTTCCAAGTGTCCTCGGTGTCACCCAGGATCGAGGCGACGAATTGCGCCTGCTCGTCATTGGCAGGCGGCGCTTTGCCACCGGCCCCGCTAGGTGCGGCCTGGTGCTGCTGTTGCTCCATTTGCCCTGTGAGCTGGCCAAGAATCTGCAGCGGGTCCTGGCCGGTCAGCCAGCCGATGCCGACGATCAACAGTATCGCCCCCAGCCCCAACCCTTTGCCGCCGCCAAAGCGCATACCGCCGCCGCCACCGCCTTCGCCCCGAGCATCGACCACATTGTCGCTGCGCCGGCCTTTTCGCCATTCCATGAAGTGCTCTCCAGAGCTTGAAACATGGGGACAAAGAATAGATCAGTTGGAGCCAAGTCACTAATGCATAACCATTTGGTTATGTATGGGGCGGCTGATTTCAATATTCATCTGGGCTCACCTATCAGAAACTGCAAGTCCGCCTGCCGTGTACAGGCGTTTTCATAATTCCAAGAGAGGAATCCGGCATGCCCGCCCAGGACAACAGCCGCTTCGTGATCCGTGATCGCAATTGGCACCCAAAGGCACTGACGCCCGACTACAAGACGTCCATCGCCCGCTCGCCGCGCCAGGCACTGGTTAGCATTCCACAGTCGATCAGCGAAACCACCGGCCCGGACTTTTCACATCTGGGCTTCGGTGCCCACGACCACGACCTGCTGCTGAACTTCAACAATGGCGGCCTGCCGATCGGTGAGCGCATCATCGTCGCCGGCCGTGTGGTCGACCAATATGGCAAACCGGTTGCCAATACGCTGGTAGAAATGTGGCAGGCCAACGCCGGCGGCCGCTATCGTCACAAGAACGACCGTTACCTGGCCCCATTGGACCCAAACTTTGGTGGCGTCGGTCGCTGCCTGACCGACCGTGATGGCTACTACAGCTTCCGTACCATCAAGCCGGGCCCATACCCATGGCGCAATGGCCCGAACGATTGGCGCCCGGCGCACATTCACTTCGCCATCAGCGGCCCATCGATCGCCACCAAGCTGATCACTCAGTTGTACTTCGAGGGCGATCCGCTGATCCCGATGTGCCCGATCGTCAAGTCGATCGCCAACCCCCAAGCCGTACAGCAGTTGATCGCCAAACTCGACATGAGCAGCGCCAACCCGATGGACTGCCTGGCGTACCGCTTCGACATCGTGCTGCGCGGCCAGCGCAAGACCCACTTCGAAAACTGCTGAGGACCCCGTCATGCCTATCGAACTGCTGCCGGAAACCCCCTCGCAGACCGCCGGCCCTTACGTGCACATCGGCCTGGCCCTGGAAGCGGCTGGCAACCCGACCCGTGACCAGGAAATCTGGAACCAGATGGCCAAGCCCGACGCCGCGGGTGAGCACATTCTGCTGA
This sequence comes from Pseudomonas sp. KCJK9000, assembly GCF_046230725.1. Taxonomy (NCBI): domain Bacteria; kingdom Pseudomonadati; phylum Pseudomonadota; class Gammaproteobacteria; order Pseudomonadales; family Pseudomonadaceae; genus Pseudomonas; species Pseudomonas sp. KCJK9000. The sequence continues at coordinate 27,642 of NZ_JBJJLN010000006.1, forward strand.
TTGGCCATGTCTACGACGGCAATGGTCACCTGGTGCGCGATTCGTTCCTGGAACTGTGGCAAGCCGACGCCAGCGGCCAATACCAGGATGCTTACAGCCTGGAAAACGCCTTCAACAGCTTCGGCCGCACCGCCACCACCTTCGATGCCGGTGAGTGGACCGTGCAGACGGTCAAGCCGGGTGTGGTGAACAATGCCGCAGGCGTGCCGATGGCACCGCACATCAACATCAGCCTGTTCGCTCGCGGGATCAACATACACTTGCACACGCGCTTGTACTTCGACGATGAGGCCGAAGCCAACGCCAAGTGCCCAGTGCTCAACCTGATCGAGCAGCCCCAGCGCCGTGAGACGCTGGTGGCCAAGCGTTGCGAGGTAGATGGCAAGACGGCGTATCGCTTCGATATCCGTATTCAGGGAGAAGGGGAGACCGTCTTCTTCGACTTCTGAATGATGGTTGGGGGCCCTGAAGGGCCCTCAACGTTTCATCGGTCAGCGCCGCACCAGCAGCACACCGCTTTCCATGTGGTGGGTATACGGGAACTGGTCGAACAACGCACACCGCTCGATGCGGTGGGTGTCCTGCAACTGCGCGATGTTTGCCGCCAGGGTTTCAGGGTTGCACGAAATGTACAGGATCCTTTCGAAGCGGCGGGTCAGCTCACAGGTATCTGGGTCCATGCCTGCCCGTGGCGGGTCGACGAACACGGTGCCGAAGTCGTAGCTTGCAAGGTCGATCCCTTCCAGGCGGCGGAACGGGCGCACACCATTGAGCGCTTGGGTCAGCTCTTCTGCCGACAGGCGCACCAGCTTCACGTTATCCACAGCGTTTTCGTCAAGGTTGCTCAGTGCGGCGTTGACCGACGTCTTGCTGATTTCGGTGGCCAGTACCTGGCGAACGCGAGTGGCCAGCGGCAGAGTGAAGTTGCCGTTGCCGCAATACAGCTCCAGCAAATCATCATCACGCTCGCCCATGGCCTCGAAGGCCCAGCTCAGCATCTTCTGGTTCACCGCGCCGTTGGGCTGGGTGAACGCGCCTTCCGGTTGGCGGTAACTGAACACGCGCCCGGCGACCTCAAGCTGTTCCACCGCATAGTCGCGGCCTATGACCAGGCGCTTGCCCTTGGAGCGGCCGATCAGGCTCACCCCTAGGTCATCGGCCAGCTGGCGAGCGGCTACTTCCCAGGCTTCGTCCAGTGGGCGGTGGTAGCACAGGGTGACCATGGCATCGCCGGCCAGGGTAGTGAGGAACTCGACCTGGAACAGGCGGTTACTCAGCGCCTCGCTGGCTTGCCAGGCAGCCTTGAGCCTTGGCATCAGTGCGTTGATGCGCTGGCTGGCGATGGGGAAATCGTCGATCAGGATTGCCTTGTGCTTTTCGCCTGGTGCGAACATCGCGTAGTGACGCTGGCCGTCCTCGCGCCACAGGCGAAATTCTGCGCGCAGGCGGTAATGCTCGCGGGGCGAGTCGAAAACGGCCGGCTCCGGTGCGCCGAACGGCGCCAGCAACTCACGCAGTCGGGCGACTTTGCCCTGGAGCTGGGTGTCGTAGACGGTGGGATCGAAGGCAGCACTCATGCGTTGAACCAGCCCAGCTTGATGACGAACAGGATGGAGAGGATCACCAGGGCTGGGTTCAGGTCGCGGTGGCGGCCAGAGATCAGCTTCACGGCAGTCCAGGCGATGAAGCCGAAAGCGATGCCGTTGGCGATCGAATAGGTCAGCGGCATGGCCAGGGCGGTCACTACCACCGGGGCGGCCTCGGTGACGTCGTCCCAGTTGATCTCCGCCAGGCCCGAGGCCATCAGCACGGCAACGAACAGCAGCGCTGGGGCCGTTGCGAAGGCCGGTACGCTACCGGCCAGCGGGGCGAAGAACAGCGCCAGCAGGAACAGAATGGCGACCACGATGGCGGTAAGGCCAGTGCGGCCCCCAGCGCTCACGCCAGCAGCGGATTCGATGTAGCTGGTGGTGGTCGAGGTGCCCAGCAGGGACCCGGCCATGGCGGCGGTGCTGTCGGCGATCAGAGCACGGCCCATCTTCGGCATGTGGCCGTCCTTGCCCATCAGGCCGGCACGCTTGGCCACGCCGATCAAGGTTCCGGAGTTGTCGAACAGGTCGACGAACAAGAAGGCAAAAATCACGCTGACCAGGCCCACGTCCAGGGCGCCCTTGATGTCCAGCTGCAGGAAGGTCGGCGCCAGTGAGGGCGGCATCGAAACCACGCCGCCGAACGGCGTTACACCCATCAAGATCGCGGCGATGGTCACGGCCAGAATGCCGATCAACACCGCACCACGCACTTTCAGCGACTCAAGGCCGACGATCAGGAAAAAGCCCAGAGTCGCCAGAATGGGTGCCGGCTGCTTGAGGTCGCCCAGGCCAACCAGGGTTGCCGGGTTATCGACGACGATGCCCGCATTGTGCAGGGCAATGAGCGCCAGAAACAGCCCGATACCTGCGGCGATCGCTGAGCGCAGGGGCAGTGGAATGCTGTTAACGATCCACTCGCGTATGCGAAAAATCGACAACAGGAAGAACATCACCGCCGAGAGAAACACCGCCCCCAGTGCCACCTGCCAGGTGTGGCCCATGTGCAGCACCACGGTGTAGGTGAAGAATGCGTTCAGGCCCATGCCCGGCGCCAGAGCGATCGGGTAGTTGGCGATCAGCCCCATGGTGGTCGAGCCGATGGCGGCCGCCAGGCACGTGGCGACAAAGATCGCGCCTTTGTCCATGCCGGTCTCGCCGAGGATGCTCGGGTTGACGAACAGGATGTAGGCCATGGCCAGGAAGGTGGTGACGCCCGCAAGAATCTCGGTGCGCACGTTGGTGTTGTGTGCTCTTAGTTGAAACAGCCTTTCCAGCATGCCCGCTCCCAGGGCGCCCTAGCGCCGTGAATGTATCGACCCCATCAGCAAAGCACAGACCGTAGCCGATGCCGTGGTTTTGTGTGGGGCGCAAAAAAGCCGCGCATCATACCAGCATGCTCGGCAAGGGCCTATGGCCGTTGGGGAATGGATCATCTGTAGCCGGGCACGCTCAATCGCTGTGCAAGCGATCGCGGTTGGCCAGGGTCGGGAACAACTTTATCCACACCCCGGTCACCACCAAGGTGCCCACGCCCCCCAGTATCACCGCTGGCACGGTGCCGAACCAGTGCGCCGTTACCCCGGACTCGAACTCACCCAACTGGTTGGATGCACCGATAAACAGGCCATTGACTGCGCTTACCCGCCCGCGCATCTCGTCCGGCGTCTCCAACTGCACGAAGGCGCCACGGATGACCATGCTGATCATGTCTGCAGCGCCCAGAACCACCAGCACCGCCAGCGAGAACCAGAACGAGGTCGATAGGCCAAAGGCGATGGTTGCTACGCCGAATACCCCAACGGCGGTAAACATGGTGCGGCCCACCTTGCGCTCCACTGGAAAGCGCGCCAGCCACAGCGACATCAGCAGTGCCCCCACCGCTGGCGCCGAGCGCAGCAGGCCCAGGCCCCACGGGCCAGTCAGCAGGATGTCCTTGGCGAACACTGGCAGCAGTGCGGTGGCGCCACCGAGCAGCACGGCGAACAGATCCAGCGAAATGGCGCCGAGGATGTCAGGCCGGCTGCGGATGAAACGGATGCCCGCCAGGAGTGACTCAATGCTGGCGCGGCCACGCTGAGGCACCTGCTGGCGCGAATTCAGGGTCAACATCAACAGGCAGGCAAAGGCGTACAGGGCAACGGTAGGGCCATATACCCAGATGCTGCCGAATGCATACAAAAAGCCGCCCACGGCCGGGGCGACGATGGTCGCTGCCTGGGTCGCCGAGGCCGAGGCAGCCACTGCCCGTGGAAACAACCCTGGCGGCACGACATTGGGCAGCAATGCCTGGGTCGCCGGCATCTCGAACGAGCGGGTGGCACCGAGCAGGAACGCCAGGGCGAAAATCAGTTCACGGCTGACGTTGTCTGTAGCACTGCCCACGGCCAATGCCAGGGCGATCAGCCCCTGCAAACTCTGGCACAGCGCCGCGACCCTACGTCGGTCGTATCGATCGGCTACGTGCCCGGTATGCAGCATGAACAGCACTCGTGGCGCGAACTCCACCAGGCCGACGAGCCCAAGGTCGAGCACATTGCCAGTGAGCTGGTAGAGGTGCCAGCCGATGGCCACCGTGAGCATTTGAAAGCCACTAGCCGTGAACACGCGAGCCAGCCAGAAGGCGATGAAAGGGCGGTGATGACGCAACAACTGCGGCGCTGAATCGGGCATCGGCAACCTGTCGGGCTCGGCGTAGTGGGGAGAGCGCAGCGTATCATCTGATTGTAACAATCAGTTACTGTTTGCCGTGATCGGCATGTTTCCAGGCTTTGAGGAAGAGGGTGAGGCAACCGGCCACGCGGCAAACCACCGCACCGCCATGCGCGCTATTGAGGGCTATGCTTTGTAACGAAGGTTGACCTGGATCAATCGTTCCAGATGCAACCAAAGGCCCTCGGGCCGCAATCCCTACGATCGAACCGAACAAATTCAACTTACCGCACTCGACAACCGTAGGGGCAGTGGGCGATAGGGCCACGAGCCTGCACGCCGGATTATCTGAAGAGGAAGCACCATGTTCGGAATAGAGGCCTTAGAACTCGCCCGAATGCAGTTTGCCTTTACCGTGTCGTTCCACATTCTGTTCCCGGCCATCACCATCGGCCTTGCCAGCTACCTGGCGGTTCTCGAGGGTTTGTGGTTGCGAACCAACAACCAGGTTTACCGAGACCTCTATCATTTCTGGTCGAAGATCTTCGCCGTCAACTTTGGCATGGGCGTGGTATCCGGCCTGGTGATGGCTTATCAGTTCGGCACCAACTGGAGCCGCTTCTCCGACTTTGCCGGTGCTGTCACCGGCCCACTGCTGACCTACGAAGTGCTGACCGCTTTCTTCCTGGAGGCGGGCTTCCTTGGTGTGATGCTGTTCGGCTGGAACCGCGTGGGCCGGGGCCTGCACTTCTTTTCCACGGTCATGGTGGCGCTGGGTACGCTGGTATCGACCTTCTGGATCCTGGCCTCCAACAGCTGGATGCAGACGCCGCAAGGCCACGAGATCATCGATGGCCGGGTGGTGCCAGTGGATTGGCTCGCAGTGGTATTCAACCCATCGTTCCCTTATCGGCTGATGCATATGGCCACCGCCGCGTTCGTTTCCACCGCCTTCTTCGTCGGTGCTTCAGCGGCATGGCACCTGTTACGGGGGCGTGACAACCCGGCGCTGCGCAAGATGCTGTCGATGGCCATGTGGATGGCTTTGGTGGTTGCACCCATCCAGGCAGTGATCGGTGACTTCCATGGCCTGAACACCCTCAAGCACCAGCCGGTGAAGATCGCCGCCATCGAAGGCCATTGGGAGAATGTGCCTGGTGAGCCGACCCCGCTGATCTTGTTCGGCATCCCGGACATGAAAGCCGAAACCACACACTTCAAGCTTGAAATACCGGCGTTGGGCAGCTTGATTCTGACCCACAGCCTGGACAAGCAAGTACCGGCGATGAAGGAGTTCGCGCCTGAGGATCGGCCCAATTCGACCATCGTGTTCTGGTCGTTCCGGGTCATGGTAGGCCTTGGCTTGCTGATGATCGTCGTCGGCCTATGGAGCCTGTGGCTGCGCAAGCGCGGCACGCTCTATACCTCCCGCCCGTTCCTGTACGTGGCACTGTGGATGGGGCCCTCTGGGTTGATTGCGTTGCTGGCAGGCTGGTTCACCACCGAGATCGGTCGCCAACCGTGGGTGGTCTATGGGTTGCTGCGTACCGCCGATGGGGTTTCGAACCACAGTTATGCACAGCTTGGCTTCACTTTGGTTGCCTTCGTGGTGGTGTATTTCGCGCTCTTCGGTACAGGCCTGGGCTATATGATGCGCCTGGTGCGTAAAGGCCCGCGCACTGGCGAAGGTGACGAGCAGAACCCCGGTGGCCCTGGCACCAAACGCACGCCGGCACGGCCTTTGTCCGCCGCCGATGATGGCCACGAGGCCAATACTGCCAGCCTGAGCAAGGGGAACTGAGCCATGGGTATCGACCTTCCGCTGATCTGGGCCGTGATCATCATCTTCGGGGTGATGATGTACGTGGTGATGGACGGCTTCGACCTGGGTATCGGCATGCTCTTTCCCTTCGTCAAGGGCGAGCAGGACCGCGATGTAATGATGAATACCGTCGCCCCCGTATGGGACGGCAACGAAACCTGGTTGGTGCTGGGCGGCGCCGGGTTGTTCGGCGCCTTCCCGATGGCCTATGCGGTGGTGCTCGAAGCGCTGTACCTGCCGTTGATACTGATGCTGATCGGGTTGATTTTCCGCGGCGTGGCCTTCGAGTTCCGGTTCAAGGCCACCGACGAAAAACGCCATATCTGGGACAAGGCGTTCATCGGCGGGTCCCTGGTAGCCACCTTCTTCCAGGGCGTAGCACTGGGGGCCTTTCTCGAAGGGTTCAAGGTGGTCGACCGGCATTTTGCCGGGGGGACGCTGGACTGGCTAACGCCGTTCAGCCTGTTCTGTGGCCTTGGCCTGATCGTTGCCTACACGCTGCTGGGCTGCACCTGGCTGATCATGAAGACTGAGGGGGATCTGCACCTGCGCATGACCTACCTCGCCCGGCCACTGGCACTGGTGCTGCTGGCGGTGATCGGTATCGTCAGCCTGTGGACGCCAATGGCTTATCCGCAGATCGCCGATCGCTGGTTCAGCATGCCCAACCTGCTGTGGTTCATGCCGGTGCCATTGCTGGTGCTGGTGACGTTCTACGGCCTGCTCAAGGCGGTGGCGCGCAAAGCTCATTACACGCCGTTCCTGCTGACTCTGGTACTGATTTTCCTCGGCTACAGTGGCCTGGGTATCAGCTTGTGGCCGCACATCATCCCGCCTTCGATCAGTATCTGGGATGCTGCCGCACCGCCGCAGAGTCAGAGCTTCATGCTGGTAGGTACCTTGTTCATCCTGCCGTTCATTCTGATGTACACCTTCTGGAGTTATTACGTGTTCCGCGGCAAGGTGTCACACGCAGACGGCTACCACTAGAGGGGCCCATGATGAGCGCTAAACATGGCTTGCAAGATAAAAAACCGTTGTGGCAGCGGTTGGGTTGGCTGGTGCTGATCTGGGCGTTGAGCGTGGCCGCGTTAGGCCTGGCGGCCTGGGTGATGCGGCTGTTCATGGCCGCAGCCGGGCTTACCACGCATTGACAGCCCAAGTGCGCGTGGTGCCCTTTTCGCAGCACGAGGCCGCTAGCACAGCGAGCCTCGGCTGCATTATTTGCGGGCTTTGAGAATCACGAATTTCGGGGTGGCTGCAACCTGTTCCACACCTCGGAACAGCCGCGCCAGCTTGCTGTGATAGCCCAAGTGGCGGTTGCCGACGATGTACAACGCACCGCCCACCACCAGCGCCTCACGCGCCTGCTGGAACATGCGCCAGGCCAGGAAGTCGCCCACCACCTGTTGTTGATGGAATGGTGGATTGCACAGCACAACATCCAGCGACTGCTTTTCCACCCCGGCCAGGCCGTCTGCCGGCAACACCGTTACCGGTCGTTGACCCAACGCCGCTTGCCAGTTCTCCTGCGCCGATTGCACCGCCATGTACGACTCGTCCACTAAGGTGAACTGCGCGTCCGGGTTGGCCAAGGCGCAGGAGATGGCCAGCACACCGTTCCCGCAGCCCAGGTCAGCCACGCGGGCATTGCCAAGGTTACGCGGCAAGTGCGGCAGGAAAGCGCGGGTGCCGATGTCCAGGCCCTCGCGGCAGAACACGTTGGCATGGTTGAGCAGTTCCAGTGCCGGCGCGTCGAGCAGATAGCGAGTTGGGTAGGGTGATTTGGAAACTGGGCGGTCAGCGACCGTGGCGGTCAACAGGCGGGCCTTTTTCTGCGCCAGCGACGCCTGTACCGGCCCGATGTACTTTTCCATCAGATCACCAGCGGCGCGCGGCAGGTGCTTGATCATCGCGCCAGCCATTACCTGGGCATCAGGGGCCAGATGGCCCTGCAAACGGATCAATTGTTCTTCGAGCAGCGCCAGGGTCTTGGGCACCCGCACCAGCACCCTATCGAACGGGCCTTGCCACTGTGCGCTGGCTGGCACGAACGGCACGCTGTCGAAAGCCTTGCCATTATTGGCAAGGTTCTTCTCCAGCGCCATGCGGGCCAGGTGCGAATCGCCACTGCTGACCACTGTCAGTTGCCCGGCCAGGCTAGCTGCCAGTGCGCCGAAGCTGTCGTTGAGTACCAGCACCCGGCTGCTAGCCTGCAGGTTCTGTGCATGCAGCTGCTCGAGCAGGTAGTGATCGGCGGCATCGAAGGCCTGCAACGGGTCATTGGCTTGGTCCGGCTGGCGGATCAGGTCGAGTTCGGCATAGGGGGTGGTGAACAGGGGCATGGCGTCTGGCTCAGGTACGGATCTGCCCAGGGCGGTTCGCCATGAGCTTTGCTGCGCGATTCTACAGAGGTTTGACTGCGGCCGCAGGCCCGGCTATTGATCGATCAGGCCGCGCATCATGGCGATGGCGATGGCGCCGGCCTTGTTGGCTGCGTTGGTCTTGGTGATGACGCTGCGAATGTGAAAATTCACTGTGCTTTGCGATAGGGAAAGGATACAGGCTACATCGGCGGCAGTTTTGCCGGCTGCCGACCACTTCAGCACCTCGATTTCGCGCTCGCTCATCTTCAGCGGCGCACTGAGCTTGGCCAGGTGGTACTCGCTGATGATCGCATGCAGGGTATGGCACAACCACTGCACCTTGCCCGCCTTGTCGTACAGCTCGCTGATGCTGACTTCACCCAGCGGCCGGCAGACGCTCAGCTGGCTTTCATTGTGCTGTGGGTCGTGTACCGACTGTGTCCAACCGTGTCGCAGGCCATGTGCACAGGCGAGCTCTCGAAAATGGGGCACCTCGCGGTAGAGGTCGTCGGTCCAGACTACCGGCATGGTCGAGCTATGGCTCTGGGTTGCAGCGGCGTCCTGTTTGTAGAAGTCGTCGCGCTGACAGCATTCGATCCAGTCCGCAGGGTAATTGCTATAGAGGTAGATCCGGGGGGATTGTGCAGCGAGTTGAATACGAACCCTGAGGCCTATGAACTCCATGCCCATGTCCTGAGTCAGGTGCACCGCAAGGTCAAACACCTTGTGAGGGGTACTTTCGCTGACCAGCCTGTGTAAATGTTCATGGTTCCATTGAAGCATCATTGCTTCTCCCTTGGATCCTGTCCCGGTGTTGACACATGAAAAGATTGTAGGAAAAGACTCAGCAGCGCGTTAGGCTTTTTTCTATACTCACGGGCTGGTTTCATGAAAAAACCGACGAATGCCAATCGGTAGCCCTACACTCCAGCGGTTTTTATTGGCGCCGCTTTGCGCGACACTGGGCGCATGCTATCGATGGAGCCCGTGATGACCGCCAGTGCCGACAAGTTTATCCACCAGACCCTGCTGAACGTTCAGCCGCTGACGCCGAACCTGTTCAGCCTGCGGGTAACGCGTGATCCAGGGTTTCGCTTTCGCGCCGGCCAGTTCGCCCGCCTTGGGGTGACCAAAGCCGATGGCAGCGTGGTCTGGCGTGCCTATTCGATGGTCAGTGCCCCCCATGACGAATACCTGGACTTCTTCTCCATCGTGGTGCCGGGCGGGGAGTTCACCAGCGAACTGAGCCGCCTGGGCGAGGGCGACACGCTGATGATCGACCGTCAGGCGTTCGGCTACCTGACGCTCGACCGCTTCGTCGGCGGTCGCGACCTGTGGCTGCTGGCAACCGGTACCGGTATTGCGCCGTTCATGTCCATCCTGCAGGACTTCGAGGCCTGGGAGCGCTTCGACAACATCAAGCTGGTGTACTCGGTGCGCGAAGCCAATGAGCTGGCGTACGTTGAAGAAATTGCCGGGCTCGAGCAGCGTGATTACCTGGCGGAATTCACTGGCAAACTGCAGTTCATTCCGGTGGTCACCCGCGAGCAGCACCCTGGCGCGTTGAATGCGCGCATCACTACGCTGATCGAGAGCGGCGAGTTGGAAAAGGCAGCGGGGCTTGCGTTTTCTCCGGAGCATTCGCGCATCATGCTGTGCGGCAACCCAGAGATGATCGACGAGACGCGCAAGGTGCTCAAGGCGCGTGACCTGCAACTGAGCCTGAGCCGGCGGCCAGGGCAGGTGGCGGTGGAAAACTACTGGTGAGATTCAGGGGCCGCAGCGCGGCCCCCGCTGTTTTCAGGGCAGACGGTTCTGGTTCTGCGCCTTGAGCAAGTCGCGGATTTCGCTCAGCAGGGTTTCCTGCGGCGTGGGCGCCGGCGGTGCGCTGGGCGCTACGGCTTCTTCGCGCTTGAGACGGTTGATCACCTTCACGCCCATGAAGATCGCAAAGGCGACGATCAGGAAGTCGATCACGGTCTGGATGAACTTACCGTAGGCCAGCACCACAGCTGGCACGTCACCTTCGGCGGCCTTGAGGGTAATCGCCAGGTCGCTGAAATCGACGCCGCCGATCAGCAGCCCCAGTGGCGGCATGATCACATCCCCAACGAACGAGGAGACAATCTTGCCGAAGGCCGCGCCGATGATGATACCGACCGCCATGTCGACGACATTTCCTTTGACCGCGAAGGCCTTGAACTCACTGAGCATGCCCATGTTTGATTCCTTGTAACAAATGGTGAGGTTAACGCAGTGTAAGCCACTTGATGCCTTCATGCGTTGGCTTCAGGGGTAGTGACTGCGGTTAGAACGAATAGTTTTGTCGCATCCGCAGCCGTTCGAGACACATCACCGTCGGCTATGATGGCGGTTTTTTCCAGGAGACCCTGCCCAATGGCCAAGGCCAAGCGTTTGTATGGCTGCACCGAGTGCGGCGCGACCTTCCCCAAGTGGGCCGGCCAGTGCGCCGACTGCGGGGCCTGGAACACCCTGGTCGAGACCATGATCGAAAGTGGCGGCGCTGCGGCCCCAAGTGGCCGTGCCGGCTGGACCGGGCAACAAGCCCAGATCAAGACCTTGGCTGAAGTCAGCGTCGAAGAAATTCCGCGCTTCACCACCAGCAGCACCGAACTGGACCGCGTACTCGGCGGCGGCCTGGTCGATGGTTCGGTGGTGCTGATTGGCGGTGACCCGGGCATTGGTAAATCGACCATCTTGCTGCAGACGTTATGCAACATTGCGGTTGGCATGCCGGCGTTGTACGTCACCGGTGAAGAGTCGCAGCAGCAGGTGGCCATGCGCTCACGGCGCTTGGGCTTGCCCCAGGACCAGCTCAAGGTGATGACCGAGACCTGCATCGAAACCATCATCGCCACCGCTCGGGTAGAAAAGCCCAGGGTCATGGTGATCGACTCCATCCAGACCATTTTCACCGAGCAGTTGCAGTCCGCCCCCGGCGGGGTGGCTCAGGTGCGTGAAAGCACGGCGCTGTTGGTGCGTTATGCCAAGCAGAGCGGTACGGCGATCTTCCTCGTCGGCCATGTCACCAAGGAAGGTTCGCTGGCCGGGCCGCGGGTGCTCGAGCATATGGTCGATACCGTGCTGTATTTCGAAGGCGAGTCCGACGGCCGCCTGCGCCTGTTGCGGGCGGTCAAGAACCGCTTCGGCGCAGTCAACGAGCTGGGCGTATTCGGCATGACCGACCGCGGCCTGAAAGAGGTGTCGAACCCTTCGGCGATTTTCCTCAATCGCACCCAGGAAGAGGTACCCGGCAGTGTGGTGATGGCCACTTGGGAAGGGACTCGGCCGATGCTGGTAGAGGTGCAGGCCCTGGTCGATGACAGTCACTTGGCCAACCCTCGGCGGGTCACCCTCGGCCTTGACCAGAACCGGCTGGCCATGTTGCTGGCTGTCTTGCATCGCCACGGGGGTATACCCACCCATGACCAGGACGTGTTTCTCAACGTGGTTGGTGGGGTGAAAGTGCTGGAGACGGCTTCGGACCTGGCGTTGCTCGCGGCGGTGATGTCCAGCCTGCGTAACCGGCCTTTGGCCCACGGCCTGCTGGTATTCGGTGAGATTGGTTTGTCTGGGGAGGTCCGGCCTGTGCCCAGTGGCCAGGAGCGCCTGAAAGAAGCGGCCAAGCATGGCTTCAAACGTGCCATCGTGCCCAAGGGCAATGCGCCCAAGGAGCCGCCTGCAGGTTTGCAGGTAATCGCCGTGACCCGGCTGGAACAGGCCCTGGATGCCTTGTTCGAATAAATGAAAAAGGGGCCGACGATGCGCATCGGCCCCCCACCTCAACGCTCAGTCAGCGCTCAATGTTCGGCAACCGCCGTGCGCCTGGGCGCCTGGTTACCGTGCTCGTCCAGCTCCATTACCGGCACTTCGTTGCCATCGGCATCGAACAACTTGCCATCCTTGAAGAAGTCACCATCGCGCAGGCACGAGATGTCCGAATACTGGATGGTGCGTTCGTAGGCAGCGGCGAACACCGACTGATTCTCCGAATTGCCCGTCTTGAAGTGGTTGAACAGCAGGTTCAGCAGGATCGCCATGATTGCCGCCGAGCTGATACCCGAGTGGAAGATGGTTTCGAACCAGTTGGGGAACTGGTGATAGAAGGTGGGTGCAGCGATCGGGATCATGCCAAAGCCCAGGGAGGCGGCGACGATGATCAGGTTGACGTTGTTCTTGTAGTTGACCTTGGACAGGGTGCGGATACCACTGGCTGCCACGGTGCCGAACAGGACGATGCCCGCGCCACCCAGTACCGGGGCCGGTACCGCCGCGATCACCCGGCCCATCACCGGCAGCAGGCCCAGCACTACCAGGATCACGCCACCGGTGGCGACCACGTAGCGGCTCTTGACGCCGGTCACTGCCACCAGGCCGACGTTCTGGGCGAAGGCGCTTTGGGTGAACGACCCGAAGATCGGCGCCAGAATGCTCGACGCCATGTCGGCACGCAGGCCGTTGCCCAGGCGTTTGGAATCGACCTTGGTGTCGATGATTTCACCCACCGCGAGAATGTCGGCCGAGGTTTCCACCAAGGTCACCATGATCACGATGCACATCGACAGGATCGCCGCGATGTGGAACTCCGGCATGCCGAAGTGGAATGGCGTAGGGAAGGCGAACATCGGGCCTTCGCTGACCTTGCTGAAATCGGTCATGCCCAAGGCCCAGGCGATCAGTGTGCCGACTACCATCGCCAGCAGGATCGACAGGCGCGAGATGGTTGCACTGCCCAGCTTGCTCAACACCAGCACGATGGCGAAGGTAAGGCCGGCCAGGCTGATGTTCGCCACGCTGCCGAACTCCGGTGAGGCGCTGTTACCGCCCATCACCCAGCGTGCCGCGACCGGCATCAGGGTCAGGCCGATGGTGGTGATGACGATGCCGGTCACCAGCGGCGGGAAGAACTTGGTAATGCGCGAGAACACTGGGGTGATCAGCAAGCCGATCAGCGATGCCGCCATGACGGCGCCCAGCACCCCTGGCAGCCCACCGCCGCCCTCGCTGCTGAGGATAGCCCCCATTGTGGCCACGCCAGCGAACGATACGCCCTGAACCAGCGGTAACTGGCAACCGAAGAACGGAATGCCCAGCGTCTGCAGCAGCGTCGCAAGGCCCCCAGCGAACAGCGAGGCGGCGATCAGCATGCCGATTTCGGCACCGTTCAGGCCAGCGGCCTGGCCCAGGATCAGGGGTACCGCAACGATCCCGCCATACATGGTCAGCACATGCTGCAGACCATAGGCCATATTGGCGCCAAGCCCGAGGTATTCATCCTCAGGGCGCTTGGCGGGAGACGTGCTAGGGGACGTAGTCATGGAGCAGGCTCTCTGTTTATTGTTGTGGCGCTACTGTAGACAGTTCCCGCAAATGATTGCTACACAAATTGTATACAATATTTTGATCGGAGAGCGAACAGCGGCCCGGCAATGTGTGCAAGAAAGCAATGCAGGTCGCGTACCAACTTAGGAAAAGCGGGGCTAGAGGGGTGTGTACAAAGAGCTTGTACCCAGGCAGAAAGCTGTCTGGGTAGACAAGAAACACTGGGTGGGGAGGCTGTTAGCTAGCTAAGAGATTTCATTATTCGATAAGTTCGCGCAGCTCACGCATCATTTCGGTGCTGTCGGCCAGGTTCAGTTCCACAAGACGGTGCAAGTGAGTCATGGATTCGACGTCGATGTACAAACACACGAAGCCCAACCGCCGAGGCTCTTCGTGGCGCAGTTCCACCTGCATCTGTACTCGGTTGTGGGGGTCGAGGTGAATGATGGCGTCGAAGTCCTGAGTGAGGTCGGCATCCCAAGGTTGCGGGCATTCGACCAGCAAGCCTTTGAGCGACAGATCGATCAGTTTCACCGGCCAACGGCGGTCGCCCTGGCGCAGTTCGGTCGGTGCGTCGAAGTCGATGCGCAGAAAACGGCGTCGTTCGTCGTGATGCTGCATGGGCAAGCCCTCCGAGGTGCATGCTGACTATAGGGATCATGTACACAAATCAGGTATCACAATCTGGCCGCAGAGGCTCTAGACCAAAGCAAGTGTGGCAATGCGCGATGACACGCCCTAGACTCGCTAGGCGGTCTTTTCCAATCCACCAGCTGGAAGCAAACCATGAACAACAATAATAGCCTGCTACGCCACATCCCGTGGCTGGCGCTGGCAGTCATAGGAGCCTGCGCGCTGGGTGTGGTTGCCCTGCGCCGCGGCGAGGCGATCAATGCCTTGTGGATCGTGGTCGCTGCTGTGGCCATCTACCTGGTCGCCTACCGGTACTACAGCCTGTTCATCGCCACCAAGGTGATGCAACTGGACCCTCGTCGAGCGACCCCTGCGGTACTCAACAACGATGGTCTTGACTACGTTCCAACCAACAAGCACATCCTTTTCGGTCACCATTTCGCTGCCATCGCTGGCGCCGGTCCACTGGTCGGCCCGGTACTCGCTGCGCAGATGGGCTATCTGCCCGGTACGCTGTGGCTGATCGCTGGTGTGGTACTGGCCGGTGCGGTGCAGGACTTCATGGTCTTGTTCCTCTCTACCCGCCGCAATGGCCGCTCGCTAGGCGACATGGTGCGCGAGGAAATGGGCCGCATCCCAGGGACCATTGCGCTGTTCGGCTGCTTCCTGATCATGATCATCATCCTGGCGGTGCTGGCGCTGATCGTGGTCAAGGCCCTGGCCGAGAGCCCATGGGGCATGTTCACGGTGATGGCGACCATCCCGATCGCGATGTTCATGGGCGTCTACATGCGCTATATCCGCCCAGGCCGCATTGGCGAAATCTCGATAGTCGGGGTAGTGCTGCTGTTGGCTTCCATCTGGCTGGGGGGGCAGATCGCCGCCGACCCAGTATGGGGCCCGGCGTTCACCTTCACCGGCGTGCAGATCACCTGGATGCTGGTGGGCTACGGCTTCGTCGCTGCCGTGCTGCCGGTTTGGCTGGTGCTGGCACCGCGTGACTATCTGTCGACCTTCCTCAAGATCGGCACCATCATCGCTTTGGCCATCGGCATTCTGGTCACCATGCCCGAGCTGAAGATGCCGGCTCTGACCCAGTTCACCGACGGCACTGGCCCGGTGTGGAAGGGCACGCTGTTCCCGTTCCTGTTCATCACCATCGCGTGTGGCGCGGTATCGGGCTTCCATGCCCTGATCTCCTCGGGCACCACGCCCAAGCTGTTGGATAACGAAGCCAACGCCCGCTACATCGGTTACGGCGGCATGCTGATGGAGTCTTTCGTCGCCATCATGGCCATGGTTGCCGCTTCGGTGATCGAGCCGGGTGTGTACTTCGCCATGAACAGCCCAGCCGCCGTGGTGGGCGCCGACGCCGCTTCGGTGGCGCAAACAGTCAGCAGCTGGGGCTTCATGATCACCCCTGACCAGCTGGAAGCCGTGGCCCGTGATATTGGCGAGCACACCATCCTGGCCCGTGCCGGTGGTGCGCCGACGCTGGCCGTCGGTATCGCGCAGATCTTGCATCAGGTGCTGCCGGGTGAGAACACCATGGCCTTCTGGTACCACTTCGCGATCCTCTTCGAAGCGCTGTTCATCCTCACTGCGGTGGACGCAGGTACCCGTGCCGGGCGCTTCATGCTGCAGGACCTGCTGGGCAGCTTCGTGCCGGCCCTCAAGCGCACCGAATCGTGGGCTGCCAACCTGATCGGCACCGCCGGTTGCGTGGCGTTGTGGGGTTACCTGTTGTACCAGGGCGTGATCGACCCGCTGGGCGGTATCAATACCCTGTGGCCGCTGTTCGGTATCTCCAACCAGATGCTGGCCGGTATTGCCCTGATGCTCGGCACCGTCGTGCTGATCAAGATGAAGCGCGAGCGCTACATCTGGGTGACCCTGCTACCGGCAGCCTGGCTGCTGATCTGCACCACCGCCGCGGGCCTGATCAAGCTGTTCGATCCGAACCCGGCGGTGGGCTTCCTGGCCCTGGCCAAGAAGTACAGCACTGCACTGGATGCCGGCCAAGTCTTGGCTCCGGCCAAGGACATCAACCAGATGCAGCATGTGATCTTCAACGCCTACACCAACGCCGGGCTGACCATTCTGTTCCTGGTAGTGGTGTTCAGCGTGCTGTTCTTCGCCATCAAAGTCGGCTACGCCGCCCTTGGTCGCAAAGAGCGCACCGACAAAGAAACCCCGTTCCAGGCTCTGCCTGACGCGTAAGAGGGCTGCAGCGATGTTCAACGACCTGGGTCGACTGGGTAAATACCTGGGGCAGGCAGCCCGCCTGATGGTCGGCATGCCCGACTACGACAATTACGTCGAGCATATGCAGGCCAAACACCCGGACAAGCCGGTAATGAGCTACGAGGCGTTCTTCCGCGAACGCCAGGAAGCCCGTTACGGTGGCAAGTCCGGGCCCAAGTGCTGTTGAACCTGCAACCTGCGTGAACCTGTGGGAGGTCGGGAAACCGGCCTCCCACACTCATTTTCAGCTTCAGGAGATTTTTCGCGTGCACACGCCCATTCCCGTCACAGTGCTCACCGGTTTTCTCGGTGCTGGCAAGACCACCCTGCTCAAGCACATGCTAAAGGCCGAGCACGGGCTGAAACTGGCCGTGATCGAAAACGAGTTCAGCGAGGCTGGCATCGATAGCCAGCTGCTAGGCGACGAACCGGTGCAGGTCATGACCCTGGCCAATGGCTGCGTGTGCTGCAGCATCCATGGCGACCTCACCCGCGCCTTGTACCTGCTACTCGAACGCCTGGACGCCGGCGAGATCGCCTTCGACCGGCTGGTGATCGAATGCACAGGCCTGGCTGACCCGGCGCCGGTTGCCCAGACCTTTTTCGTCGATGAAGAACTGCGTGAGCGTTACCTGCTGGACGGCATCATCACCCTGGTCGATGCTGCCCACGCCGATGTGCACCTGACCCAGAGCATTGCCCAGGCCCAGGTTGGTTTTGCCGACCGTTTGCTGCTGAGCAAGACCGACCTGGTCGAGCCGGCAGCGGTGCAGGCGCTGCAGGAGCGCCTGGCGCGGATCAATGGTCGGGCAGCCATTGAGCTGGTCGAACATGGCCGTATCGACTTGGCCAAACTGCTGGATGTGCGCGGTTTCAACCTCAACCCAGACCTGGGCGCCAACCTCAAGCCGAGCCTGCGACCCGTGCTCAAGCCCGCCACGCCTGACCGCATCAGTACGCTGGTACTGCGCACTGAAACGGCGCTGGACATCGACCGCCTCAGTGATTTCATGAACCAGCTGTTGGAGGAGCACGGCAAGCAGTTGCTGCGCTACAAGGGCGTGCTGAACATTGCTGGCGAGGACCGCCGACTGGTGTTCCAGGGTGTGCTCAAACTCTATGGCTTCGACTGGGATGCCGAGTGGGGAGCCTGTGAAACCCGCGAGAGCGTGATGGTGTTCATCGCCGATGAGTTGCCCGAAGCTAAGATTCGGGCTGGCTTTCAGGCGTTGGTTGCCGACTGAGCTGGCGCAATTGAGGTGCCTCGAACCACTGCGGCCAGGAGCTGCGGTGGCGGGTCTGCACCTCGACGCACGGGATCAGTCGCTCAGCCAGTACGCCAGTCTGCCCCACGGCCTTGGCGGTGCGGTATTTCACGCTGTGGATGCATTCACGGTCGCCAAACTCGCAGCGGTTCAGTGACGTCCCCCCGCAAGGCCCATTGGCCAGGCCTTTGGGGCAGGTTTCCGGGCAGATGTACAGCGTATCTTCCAGGCGGCAGCGGCCACAGGTGTCGCAGCCTACCAGCGGGCGTTTGGCTGCCCGCTCCAGGCGATGCAGCACCCTGGCTCCTCCCTGGGTCGCCCAGACAGGCTGACGCACCGCCCAGCCGAACGCCTTGCTCAGCCAACTGCTGCGGCTGAACAGCAGCGAATGGGTGCTGTGCAGCAGGTGATAGCGAAGGGTTTCTTTTGCAGAAGCACGCGCAGTCGATTCGCCCGGGCGCCAGTTGCCCGCAGGTGGATGAAAGATCACGCTGGGCAGGCCCGGCATCTGCCAACTGTCCTCCCAGGCAGGCGCCCACTGGGCCATCGAGTGGATGTGGCCCTGCCAGTAGTGCAAGCGCTCCTCCAGTAGCAACAGCTGCTCGAGGTCATGAACCCCGGACAGGTGTACGCCCGCGTATCCCATCAGCTTCACGCCGATGATCTGCAGCGCCAGGCGGTCGACACTGCGGGCCAGGGCAAAGGCCTTGGACACTTGGCTTTCGGCTTCGAGCAGGCTGCGCATCGACGGCGATACGGTAACGCCGGCCACGTGTTCGAGCATCGCTGCACGGCCAGCAGTCAGGCTCATCAAACAGGCCAGCATCGGTTTAGGCGAACCCTGACGCTGCATCCAGTGCATGGCTTGCTGGTGCTTACTGGCATCGAAGCCCAGTTGCAAGGTGAGAAAATCGGCGCCGGCAGCGAGCTTTTTCTCGGCCTTCAGATACTGCGCCCCGCCTTCCTCCTCGTGGTACTTGAAAGGGTTCAGTGCGGCTCCGAGCAACCAGTGTGGGCAGGCCTGGCGCGCGATCAGCAGGGCCGCTACCGACTCCAGGTAGCGCACAGGGCGTTCCCCAGGCTGATGGCCCGGCAGACGGTCGCCGCTCAGCAGCAGCAACTGATCGAGGCCGGCTGCCTGCATACGCTGCAACTGCGCCAGAAGGTAATGGGCCTCGCGGTCCTTGCCCGAAAAGTGGGGCAGGGCAGGCACTGGGGTATCGAACGTGCCG
This sequence comes from Pseudomonas sp. KCJK9000, assembly GCF_046230725.1. Lineage (NCBI taxonomy): Bacteria > Pseudomonadati > Pseudomonadota > Gammaproteobacteria > Pseudomonadales > Pseudomonadaceae > Pseudomonas > Pseudomonas sp. KCJK9000. The sequence goes on from NZ_JBJJLN010000006.1 coordinate 46,788, forward strand.
AGGGCGTCGAGAGGGGACATGTCCAGCGGGCTGCTTACGCGGTCACCGATGGCGACGGTCATGGGCCAGCCACACAGCTGCTTGCGCGCCATGATCGCCGCCATCGCCGCGAAGCGCTGGGCTGAGGCCTTGGGCACGAATTCCATGACGCAAACGAACTGTTTATCGCGCAGCGCGGCTTTGAGCGGGCTCATGTTTGGCGAGTACCTAATGTCTTCAGCTTGGCATTGTGCGGCAGGTGCTGGCCTGGGGTCATGTCTGAAGGCGCACGCGGTTGCTCTGAACAAGACATGGAGCAGCGGCATCATGAGAAATTCTTGAGTTCATCTCAAATTTAATGAGTTTGTCTCAGCCGTACGCGGGCCGGACAATGCTGCGCATTCATTCTGGGATTATCGAGGGGCGCGACATGGCACTGGCACACATTCTGGGGTTCCCCCACATCAGCGGCGACCATGCGCTGCGTGCCCGCCAATGGCAAGTGCAGAAAGATGCCGGCATCGACCTGTTGCCGGTCGGCGACGTTGCCTGGTATGCCCAACAGCCAGCGTGCTTGCTCAGCGTCGATGAGCAGCTTCTGGCGCAGAAGTGGGAGCAATTGTTCGAAGAAGTCAAAGCGGCGAAAGCCTTGGGCCATGCAGTCAAGCCGGTGGTGATCGGCCCATTGAGCTATCTGTGGCTGGCTAGCCAAAGCGCCAGCGAGCTGGATGAGGTGCAGTTATTGGAGCGCCTGTTGCCGCAGTATGACCGGGCCCTTAACCACCTGGCTGCTCTGGGCGCCGATTGGGTACAGATCGATGAGCCGATCCTGGCCAGGGAATTGCCCCAGGAATGGAAAAACGCTTACGAGCGGGTTTACAACATCCTTCAGCGTGCGCCGCTGAGGAAGTTGATCGCCATCAGCACCGGTGGCCTCGAGGGCAACCTGGGCGTGGCCGTCAGCCTTCCGGTCGATGGCCTGCATGTCGATCTGGTTCAGGCCCCGGAGCAGTATGCGGCCGTACTCGATCGCCTGCCGGGCTACAAGGTGCTGTCGCTTGGCCTGATCGACGGTAACAGTGCCTCACCTGGCGATCTGGAAGCGACATTGGACTTGCTGCGCGATGCCCACGAGCGCCTTGGCGATCGCCTGTGGGTGGCAACATCCTGCGCGTTGCTGCACGGCCCGGTACACCTGGCCGTGCAGAAGTGTCAGGAAGTCGCGCAACTGGCCAGGGCGGTCAACGACGCGCAAGCCAGCGAGCTGCGGGTCAGCGCCTGATCACCGTTCGATGGCCAGGGCGACCCCATGGCCGCCTCCGATGCACAGGGTGGCCAGGCCTTTTTTGGCGTCGCGTTTGATCATTTCATGCAGCAAGGTGACCAGCACCCGGCAACCGGAAGCGCCAATCGGATGCCCCAGGGCGATTGCACCGCCATTGACGTTGACCTTGCTGGCATCCCACTGCAGTGCCTTGCCCACCGCCAGGGCTTGAGCGGCGAACGCTTCGTTGGCTTCGATCAGGTCCAGGTCAGCCAATTGCCAGCCCGCTTTGTCCAGGCAGCGTTGGGTTGCAGACACAGGGCCGATGCCCATGATCGCTGGGTCCACCCCTGCGCTGGCATAGCCGGCAATCTTTGCCAGTGCCGGCAGCCCGAGGGCCTGGGCTTTGCTGGCGCTCATCAGCAATACGGCGGCGGCGCCATCGTTCAGGCTGGAGGCATTGCCGGCGGTAACGCTGCCATCTTTCTTGAACGCTGGGCGTAGCTTGGCCAGCGATTGGGCAGTGGTGCCGGGGCGAGGCTGTTCATCGCGGTCAAAGACCAAGGGCTCGCCTTTTTTCTGCGGCATCACAATTGGCGTGATCTCGGCCTTGAAGCGCCCGGCATCGATGGCCTCTACGGCCTTGCGCTGCGAGTCGGCGGCGAACGCGTCCTGCTGCTCCCGGCTCAATTCATAGTTGTCCGCCAGGTTTTCCGCAGTGATGCCCATGTGATAGTCGTTGAAGGCATCCCACAGGCCATCGCTGATCATGCTGTCTATCAGTTGGCCATGGCCCATGCGTTGGCCGGTGCGCGCCGAAGGCATCACGTACGGGGCCAGGCTCATGTTCTCCTGGCCTCCGGCGATCACCACCTCGGCGTCGCCGCAGCGTATTGCCTGGGCCGCCAGGTGCAGAGCCTTCAGGCCAGAGCCACAGACTTTGTTCAGGGTCAGGGCCGGTACGCTGTAAGGCAGGCCAGCCTTGATCGCGGCCTGGCGCGCAGGGTTCTGCCCAGCCCCCGCGGTCAGCACCTGGCCGAGAATGACTTCGTCGACCTGAGCCGGGTCCAGCCCGGTCTGCGCCAGCAGCTGCTTGATCACTGCCGCACCCAGATCGACCGCGGGCACTGTGGCCAGGGCGCCCTGGAAGCTGCCGATGGCGGTACGGGTTGCGGCGACGATGACCACGTCGTTCATGTTGTTGTTCTCCGGGCAATGGGCGTAGTGCTGCCAGCATCGGCGCGATGGGCTGATTTGTTAAGTTTGTTTTTCTTTGTGATTGATGTGAAAAGCCAATGAATGCGCGCTTAGGCCGTGGCGGCCACTGGGCAGCGTGCTGGTCGAGGCCAGTGCAGCCCATGGGGTTGCGCGCCTGGGGCGGTCGACCTCACGACCGATTGACCGTTGCAGGCATGCGCCAGGCGACTATGCCGGGCACTGGTGCGTCACGCAGTGGATACCGCCGCCACCGGCAGCAATGGCATCGATGTCCAGCTGAACGATTTCGCGCCCTGGGTACAGCACTGCCAAAAGCGCCCCGGCTTTCTCATCGGCCTGTGCATCGCCGAACTGCGGTGCGATGACTGCGCCATTGATCACGAAGTAGTTGATGTACCCCGCCGCGAAATCATCGTTGCCCCGGTTGAATTTGTTGCGCCGCCCGTGCATTGGGGGTGATACGACGTGTATTTGCAAACGCCTGCCTTGAGCATCGGTGGCTTGCTTGAGAATCTCCAAATGCTTGCGGGTCACTTCGTAGTCATAGGAGTCCGGATCATTGTCCAGGTTGGCGATGACCACCCCCGGACGAACGAAGCGCGCATAGAAATCCACGTGCCCGTCCGTGATGTCCTTGCCTGCGATACCCGGCAGCCAGATGACTTTATCCAACCCCAGACGCGCTTTGAGCTCAGCCTCGACCTCGGCCTTGCTCCATTGCCGGTTGCGGTTGGCATTGACCCAGCTGCTCTGCGTCATGATGCCAGTGCCATGGCCGTCCACCTCGATGGCACCGCCTTCGCCGACCAGTTCGCTGCGCTGGTAACGCGCGTTGGCCAGGCTAGCAACGCGCCTGGCCAGTAGCGCGTCGTTGCGATGGCGTTGTTTGTTGCCCCAACCGTTGAAGTTGAAGTCTACGGCTGCCAGAGCGCCCTGATCGTCGAGCACGAAATTGGCGCTGATGTCGCGCATCCATATATCGTCCAGGTCGCACTCGACAAACGTTGTGTTGCCGCTGGCGCAGTGCTGTTCGGCAAGCTCGCGTTCGCCGGGGCGACAAAAGACGGTGACCGGCTGATAGCGGGCAATGGCCTGGGCGATTCGGCCGAGGGCCGCCTGTACATCGGCGGTGAAGTCTTCCCAGATTGCCTGCTGGGCACCGAATGCGATGAACGCGCGTTGCTGGGGCTCGCCCTCGTCCGGCATGAACCAGCGCCCAGTCTCCTCGGCACGGGCAAGGCCCAACGGCAGCCCCAGCCCGGCGCCCAGGCCTGCGGCCAGTGACAGTTGCAGAAAGGTTCGACGGTTTGGCATGGCTCAGTCCTGTGCGGTCTTGAAGCGAGTCCACACGCGCATGCGTGCTCGCATGTCGGCTTGTGGAATATCGCGGCCCGGAATCAGCCGGGCATAGGTGGCGGGGGCCAGGTAGATATCGGGGTTGTCGCGCATCCGTGCGTCCACCGCTGGGCGGGCTTTGGCACTGGCGGTCGGGTAGCCTGTGAAGTTGCTGATGGCAGCCATGTTCGCCGGGCGCATCACGAAGTTGATGAAACGATAGGCGTATTCCGGGTGCTTGGCATCGATGGGGATGGCCATGGTGTCCATCCACACCGTTGTGCCCTGGCGGGGCACTCGGTACTGGAAATCCAGCTGCTTGCCGGCCGTTTCGGCCGTGCGTTGGGCTTGGATCACGTCGCCGCTGTAGCCCAGTGATAGGCATAGGTTTTCGTTCACCAGCTCGGTCACCGGTTGCGACTGGAATTTGCGGATGTAGGGGCGAACCGCCTTGAGCAATTCGCTGGCGGCGGCCAGGTCTTCGCGCTTGGCGCTGCGCGGCTCTCGCCCCAGATAGTTGAGCACCACGGCCAGTACTTCGTCAGGAGAGTCGATGATCGAGATGCCGCAATCGGCGAACTTGGCGGCCAGTTCCGGTTTGAACAACAGATCGAGGTTGTCCAAAAGCGCATCGGGCATGCGCTGGCGAATTTTCTCGGCATTGCCGGTCAGGCCGATGGTGCCCCAGGTGTAGGGGACGGTGGCTTTGCTGGCGTTGGGGTATTGCGCGTGCAGCGCGCGCAGCCCTGGCTCGATATCCCCAAGTGCCTCCAGGCGGCTCTGGTCGAGCGGTTGCAGGCTGCCGGCACGCATCAGCCGTTCGGCCACGGTGTCACCAGGGAACACCAGGTCGTAGCCACTGCGCCCGGACATCAACTTGGCCTCCAATACCTCGCTGCCGTCCATCACGTCGTAGATCACCTGGATACCGGTTTCTGCGGTGAACCGCTTGAGTGTGTCTTCAGCGAAGTAGTCGGCCCAGTTGTACAGGCGCAGCGTAGGTTGCTCGGCATGGGCCTGGCTTGCGCAGATGGCCAGGCCTAGTGCGGCGAAAAGATGGCGTACCATGTTCAGGCCCTCGGGTTGAGTGAGTGCTGACCATCCAGCGTCAGTAGGGGCGCATACATCTGCGGCCGGCGGTCGCGGTAGATACCCCAGCTCAGGCGGTCCTCGCGCATGCCCGCCAAGTCCAGATCGTGCAGCCAGATGCCGCTGCTGGCACGGTCGGCCTCGGTGAGCATGGCGCCCTTGTGGTCGCAGATGAACGATGAGCCGTAGAACATCATGCTCAGTGATTCATCGCTGCCAGCTACTTCCTTGCCGACACGGTTGGCCGCCACCACGGGCACCAGGTTAGCGGCGGCATGGCCGCGCATCGCCACCTGCCAGTGGTCGCGCGAGTCGAGCTCCATGCAGCCGGGCTCCGAACCGATGGCGGTCGGGAACAACAGCACTTCAGCGCCCATCAGTGCCAGGCAGCGGGCCGTTTCCGGAAACCACTGGTCCCAGCAGATGCCGATGCCCAGCCGGCCGAAGGCGGTGTCCCAGACTTTGAAACCGGTATCGCCAGGGCTGAAGTATTCCTTCTCTTGGTAGCCGATGGCGTTGGGGATATGGGTTTTGCGGTAGACGCCCAGCAGCCGGCCATCGGCATCGGCCACCGTCAATGAATTGAAGAAAGCGTTGCCGGCCCGCTCATACCAACTCAACGGCAGCACCACGCCGAGTTCGCCGGCCAGGGCTGCGAAGCGTTGCAGAATCGGGCTGCTGGGGTAGGGTTGGGCCAGTGCCTGGTGTTTGTGGTCCTGCTCGATGCAGAAGTAGGGTGTGGCGAACAGCTCTTGCAGCAGGATCACCTGTGCGCCTTGGGCGGCGGCCTGGCGCACCAGTTGCTCGGCGCGCTCGAGGTTGCCTGGCAGGTCCCAACTGCAGGGCATCTGGGTGGTGGCCACGCGCAGCAGGCTCATGGCTGCACCTGGGGTTGCTGCTGGGTGATGCAATGGATGCCGCCGCCGCCGTGCGCAATGGCATCGATGCGCACCGGTACGATTTCACGGCCCGGGAATGCCTGGGCGAGCTGCTCGGCGGCGTTCTGGTCAGCGGCAATGCCGTAAGCCGGCATGATGATCGCGCCGTTGGCGATGTAGAAGTTGGTATAGGACGCGCAGAACACCTCAGCATGCTGATCCACCGCAGCGCTGGCTTCGTATAGGTCCAGCAGTTCGAAATGCCGGCCATGGGCGTCGGTCGCCAGTTCCAGAGCGCGGCGGTTTTCCCGGACCACTTCGGCGTAGACCGAGCCATGCTCATGGGTGGCATCGACCAGCAAAACACCAGGGCGGGCAAATGCGCAGACACCGTCGACATGGCCGTCGGTCATGTCGCCTGTGACGTATTCTGGGTCTCCCGGCAGCCAGATGGTTTTGCTGATGCCCAGGTAGCGGGCAAAGCAAGCTTCGAAGGTCGCCTTGTCGATACCTGGATTGCGGTTCGGGTTGAGCAGCACCGACTCTGTGGTGATCAGCGTACCCTGGCCATCCACATGAATGGCGCCCCCTTCGTTGCACAATGCGGTACTGAAGCCGTCCACACCCAGATGGTCGAGGATGCGGCGCCCAAGGCTGCGGTCTAGATCGTACTGCGATTTACCGCCCCAGGCGTTGAAGCGCCAGCTCAGGCCGGCCAGGCCGTACTGCGGGTGGCAGATGAAGGTCGGGCCGCTGTCCCGGCACCAACTGTCGTCAACGGCCAGTTCGATCAGTTCGATATTGGCACCGCACAGCGCACGGGCACTGGCCATGGCCGACGGGTCGACCACCATCCTGACGGGCTCGAAGCGTGCGATCGCGGCCGCTACTCGGGCAAAGTCGCGCTGTACGTCGGGCAGGCTGACTCGCAAGCCGCTCTCCCATTGGGCCTGGTTGCTAGGCCAGACCATCCAGGTTGCTGCGTGGCGGGCCCATTCGGCAGGCATACGCCAGCCGCTGTCGGCAGACAGGTGCATAGTGAACTCCGATTCTATTAAGGTTTTTTATCAACGAAGCCCGCCGTCGCGGGTGTTGATGACCATGCTAGGGCTATGAAAGCGGGGTGACAAACGATAGATTTAGTAGAAAACTGATTAGCAGAGCTTATCGATCATGCTCAAGTACTGGCCCCCACTCAATGCCCTCAGGGGCTTCGAAGCCGCCGCACGGCTGGGCAGCTTTCATAAAGCCGCACAAGCCCTGAACCTCACCCAATCAGCCATCAGCCAGCAAATCCGCAGCCTGGAAACCTACCTGGAACAGCCCCTGTTTCATCGCAGTGGCCGCGCGGTGAGCCTGACCGATGCCGGCCAAGATCTGCTGAGCACCACCCAGTCTATGCTCCAGCACCTGGCAGTGGGCATCCGCCGCCTGGAGCAGTACCGCAAGCCCAACCAGCTGGTGGTCAATACCAGCCCCGCTTTCGCTCGGCACTGGCTGCTGCCACGTTTGGCCGATTTCCATCAGCGCTGCCCGCAGGTGGACCTATGGCTGTTCACCAGCTTCGAGGTCCCCGATATGGCCAGCGAAACCATCGACCTGGCCATCCGTGACGACCTCAGCGCCCAAGCTGAGTGCAGCTTCACCGTGTTGCATCAGGACGCCCTCTACCCAGCCTGCCACCCAACATTGCTGCAAAGCCCTGCGCAAATGCGCACTACTTTGCACGGAGAGCGCGAAATGGACTGGAGCCATTGGCAACTGGAAGGCGGTGAGGATGTAGGGCAGCAGGCCAAGGGGCTGAATTTTTCAGACCCAGGGCTGTTGCTGGATGCGGCAAGCGAAGGCCTGGGGGTTGCCTTGGTGAGCCAGTTGCTGGCCCAACGCGTGGTGCAGCAGGGGCGCCTGCAGGCGCTGTCCGAGCAGCGGGTACGTGGACCAGCCTGGGCTTGCCTGGTCCATCGTGACAGCCAGGACGATCCACTGGCCCGACAGTTCCTGGGGTGGTTGCGTGATCGATTGCAGGCGTGACCGGCGTTTGAATCGCCTCAAACACCCCGTAATATGTGTCGGATAACCTGCGGGGGTAGTCTCACCCTCGATCAAACGGAATCGCCCCCGCTGGCGCTTCCTCCGGCATTAACCTGACGAGGTACAGACATTGGCCATCATTCATCCTAAGGTTCGCGGTTTCATCTGCACCACGACTCACCCGAAGGGCTGCGAGCTCAACGTCCGTGACCAGATCGAAGCCACCCGCAAGCTGGGCGTGCGCGAGGATGGCCCGAAGAAGGTCCTGGTCATCGGTGCTTCCAGCGGCTACGGTCTGGCGGCTCGCATTACCGCAGCCTTCGGCTTCAAGGCCGACACCCTGGGCGTGTTCTTCGAAAAGCCCGGTACCGAAACCAAGGCCGGTACTGCCGGCTGGTATAACGCTGCTGCCTTCGACAAGTTCGCCAAGGCCGAGGGCCTGTACAGCAAGTCGATCAACGGTGACGCCTTCTCCGACGAAGCCCGCGCCAAGGTCATCGAGCTGATCAAGAACGAAATGGGCGGCAAGGTCGACCTGGTCATCTATTCGCTGGCTTCGCCTGTGCGCAAGCTACCGACGACCGGCGAAGTGGTGCGCTCGGCGTTGAAGCCAATCGGCCAACCGTACAAGTCGACTGCGATCGACACCAACAAGGATACGATCATCGAGGCCAGCATCGAGCCGGCCACTGAGCAGGAAATTGCCGATACCGTCACCGTGATGGGTGGCCAGGACTGGCAGCTGTGGATCGACGCTCTGGCGGGCGCGGACGTACTGGCCGAAGGCGTGCGCACCGTAGCCTTCAGCTACATCGGCACCGAAATCACCTGGCCAATCTACTGGCACGGTGCCCTGGGCCGGGCCAAACAGGACCTGGACGAAACCGCACTGCGTCTGGACCAGAAGCTGGCCGCTGAAGTGAAAGGCGGCGCCAACGTGGCGGTGCTCAAATCGGTGGTCACCCAGGCCAGCTCGGCCATTCCGGTGATGCCGCTGTACCTGTCGATGGTGTTCAAGATCATGCAGGAAAAGGGTGTTCACGAAGGCACCCAGGACCAACTGGACCGCATGTTCCGTGACCGCCTGTATCGTGCTGACGGCGCACCGGCCGAGGTCGATGAAAAGGCCCGCCTGCGCCTGGACGACTGGGAGCTGCGTGACGACGTGCAGGACGCCTGCAAGGCGATGTGGCCGCAAGTGACCACCGAAAACCTGTTCGAGCTGACCGACTACGCCGGTTACAAGAAACAGTTCCTGAACCTGTTCGGCTTCGAGCGCGCTGACGTCAACTACGACGAAGATGTGGCTACCGATGTGAAGTTCGACTGCATCGAGCTGTAAGCTGCGAGGCTTCATTGGGCTAGCACAGGCGAGTGTTTGCCAGTCCAGCCCAAGGGGTTCGCTTCATCGCCGTTCGCGGGTTTAGCCACGAACTGCTGTGCCCCGGCCCGGGTAGACCAGCATGAGGCCCCTACTGCCTGTTATTAGCCAGTAGGGGCCCTTATTTTTTGCTAGTTTTGGCGCATCACAACAGGATGCGCGACATGAGCAGCCTCACCCAACCTGCTACCGCATTTCGCCAGGCCGCAGCCGACGGCTACAGTCTAGGCGGCTTCTGCTGGCGACACGCCCAGCCCGACAGCCAGCGACCTCTGGTGATCATCAATGCGGCCACTTCGGTTCGCTGCCGATATTACTCGCGCTTCGCCAACTACCTGTTCGCTCACGGCTGCGATGTACTGACCTACGACTACCGCGGCATCGGCGAGTCTCGCCCGCACGCATTGCGCGGCTTCCAGGCTTCGTGGAGCGATTGGGGGCGGCTGGACTTCGAAGCCATGTTGGCCCACGCTGCCACGCAGTTTCCTGGCCAGCCAGTGAGTGTGGTGGGCCATAGCTTCGGCGGTTGCGCCGTGGGCCTGGCCCCGTCGGCAGGGCAGGTGCGGCGGGTGCTGATGGTAGGGGCGCAGTTTGCCTATTGGCGTGACTATGCACCTGAGCAACGCTGGCGGCTGCTCGGCAAATGGCATGTAGCGATGCCGTTGCTCACCCGTCTGTTCGGTTACTTTCCTGGCAAGCGCCTGGGCTGGATGGAGGATACCCCCACTGGGGTGGTCAAGGACTGGACGGCCCGCACCGAGCGCTATGAGCATCGGCCCAGCGGGCGCTACCTGCCAGAAATGCCATTTGCTCAAGTACGCGCAGCGACGTTGGCGATCAGCCTGACCGATGACCCGTTCGGCACCGTAGCGGCTACAGAGCGGCTGCTGAGTTACCTGCAGGGCGCCGAGCGTTGGCACCTGCGCATAGCCCCTGTGGATATCTCGGTCGAGCAGATCGGCCACTTCGCGTTTTTCCATGACAGGTTTCGCGCGAATTTGTGGCCGATTGCCCTGCAATGGGTCAAGTGCGGCAGTTTGCCTGCCAATGGGCCAGGGCAGCTGATCCGCTGATCACCCCGGCCTGGCCCGATGCCATCAAACGTTGCGCTTGAGCGGCTGAGCGGCGAACTTCACGCCCGCCAGCCCGTGTTTGATCAACGCCCGGATATTGCCATGGTCGCTGCCTTCAGGGGTGGCCAGCACATCGCGATAATGTTCGCCGAAGGCCAGCAGTGCCTGCTGGTCGCTCAGCCCTTCCAGCAGAGCCAGGCCCAAGGTCTTGCACGACCCTTCGTTCTGCCCTGCGGCATTTTCCACGCCACCGTTGTTGAATGCCTGGGGCTGGTAGCTATAGTTGCTGGCGATGAACGCCAGGGTATCTGCGAAAAGGTGTTGGCCGCTGGCCAGGCTGCTGCGCAGGGTGTTCAGATCAGTCACGAGGTTTTTCCTTGTTCGAACGCCGCTTGCTGCTCGGCGCTGGCTTCTTTCTGGTATTGGGCTTTCCACTCGGCGTAAGGCATGCCGTACACCGCTTCGCGGGCGTCATCCAGGGTGATGTCGACCTGGCGCTCGTCGGCGGCGGCCTTGTACCACTTGGACAGGCAGTTGCGGCAGAAACCAGAGAGGTTCATCAGGTCGATATTCTGCACATCAGTGCGTTTTTGCAGGTGTTCGACCAGGCGCCGGAATGCGGCGGCTTCGAGTTCGAGTTGCTGTTGTTCAGTCATGTGAGTCTCTCAGATCATGCGGTTCTTCAGGTGGCGGCCACCGTTGATGACCACTTGGCTGCCCGTGCTGTACTGGCTGGCGAGCAGGTATTTGACCGTCTCGATCAACGGCCCGGCGCCGGGCTCGAATTCCAGCAGGGCCTTTTTCAGGGTCTGCTGCCGATAGGCCTCGTCACCACCTTCCTTCAGGATCAAAAGGCCCGGCAGGATACCGTTGACATGGACCTTGGGCGCGTACTTTTCAGCGAATGACAGCACCATGTTCTGCAGTGCAGCCTTGGTGGCGGCGTAGCCGATATGGCCCTTGCTGCCACGCGAAGAGGTTTCGTCGCAGATGTGAATGATATCGGCCTTTTCGACCTTGTTCAGCAACTCGCCCAAGGCCAGGTTCAGGTGATAGGGCGCCTCGACATGCAGGCGGTACATGGTCTGCAGGTTGTCCAGGTCATCGTCGAGCCAGAGCGAGGCATTGTGGATGATGGCACGCAGGCCGTCGTAGTTGCGCTGCAGGTGATCGATCAAGGCATCGCGGTCGGCCTTCAGGCACAGGTCTGCCTGGAATTGCACGATGTTCGGGTGCGCAGGCTGGGGCTGTACGCTGCGGCTGGCACTGACTACCGTATGGCCGGCCTGGGCCAGTTCGAGGGCCAGGGCCAGCCCGACGCGCTGGCTGGCTCCGGTAACGAGAATGGGGCTATTCATGTGCGGGCGGTCAACTTGTCTGTCCTGTCGTTACTGCCCAGCATACCCCAACTGATACGGGTTGTATGACCCGCCTCAGCGGCTGCGCAATGCCGAGCCGGTTGCTGGCGTGGCATGCAGCCAGTTGGCCAACAGGCGGGTGGACAAGGGTATGAAGCAATAGACCATCACCGGCGTCAGGGCCAGGGTGCTGAGCATGATTCTGGGCAGCAGATCGAACGCCGCCAGCCATTGCCCGAACAGCGCATTGAACAGCAACGAGACGGGGAAGAACGCCAACCAGATGGCCACCGCCTGCTTCCAGCGCGGCGGCTTTTGCACCGAGCTGGTGCCAAACCAGTCGTCCAGGCCCGTCACGCGCCTCTCCCTGGGGCGTTCGAACAAGCCATTGCCCCGCACCAGCCATGCTTTGCGCGAAGCCGAATGCTCCCAGGCGCACAGTGTAGGCTCGTCACTGAAACGGAAAATAATCTGGAATTCATCGCTGTCGCGGGGCGGGGCGAGGATGCCTGAGCCGAGGTAGCCGGGGAAGTCCGTGGCAAGTTGCTCGCCTTCATGCAGCCAGGCCAGCAGGTCCTGGTAACGGCCATGGGCGGCGCGGCGTGAAACCATCAGCGTGACGGGTGGGGTAGACATCGTGTATCTCCTGGCGATGGAGCTGGCGGGTAGCCGGCCCCTGTCTGCGTGGCCCGGGGTGTTGGGCGACGTCAGCAGGCATGCAAGAAACGGGCGCAGCGAGGCATTTTACAGGGGTGCAGGTGAGGGGAGAAACACGTGAATCGACGCAAGGCTTGCAGTTAGACCGCTACCTGATCGTGCAGCTCGGGGTGTGCGAGGCGGTGGGCCTGGAGAATGTATTCGCGTAGCCGGTCGATTTCCCCAGCGCTGCTGCGGCTCAGGTCATAGGCGGCAAGGTCCGGGCCGATACGACGGCGTAGCCGCCCATGCAGGCCAATTGGGCTGACACCAGTGGGTGCGAAATGCAGATCGAACCGTGTAGGTGCTTTTGCCATGCCGCGCACTTCGAGCAAGACGCCTTTGAACGAGATATCCCTGACCAGCAGCCCGGAAGGCTTGCCCTGGGCGTCAAGCAGCGGGCATGGCTGTTCCATCGACAGGCGCCAAGGGCGCAGCATCGGGCCATCGTCTTCATAGATTTCCGGGGAGCCGATTTGCAGGTGCAGCGCATTGAACTCATCTTCGACCAGCTGGAGCGGGAAGCTGATTTGCTGGTTGTTGAACTGGGCCTGAAGGGTCACCTGCTCGTTGGCAACCAGACGGGCCAGCAACGACTGAACGCGGCGGTCACCATTGACCTGCAGGCTCGACATGGGGTCGGCCAGGTTCAACTGCGGGGAATGCTGCATGTCCTGGATGAAATCCAGTTCGTCCTGAGTCAGGAGCGCGTCGGGTTGCATGATCGAACTCGGTGGTAGCGATTTCTTCAACGGGAATTGACCGCGTTCAATGTGATTGGTTCAAGTGCATTGGTCGGGATTTAAGACGGTTCAGAGCCGGCCTTTTGCCACCTACGGATGCTAGTATCCTACGTTTTCAGTCAGTTTCGGAATCCACATCCCGATGAAAGTCGCCATTATCTCAGGTTCGGTGTATGGCACCGCCGAAGAAGTCGCCCGACATGCCGAGGGCTTGCTCAAGGCTCAAGGCTTCGAAGCCTGGCACGCCGCCCGCGCCACTGCTCAGGACCTTGAAGGTTTTGCCCCTGCCGCATTGCTCGCGGTTACGTCCACCACCGGCATGGGCGAGCTGCCCGATAACCTGATGCCCCTTTACAGCAGCCTTCGCGATACCCTGCCAGCGGCCTTGCGCGGTTTGCCAGGCGCGGTCATTGGCTTGGGGGACTCGAGCTATGGCGATACCTACTGCGGCGGCGGCGAGCAGGTACGTGAACTGTTCGCCGAGCTGGGTGTGCGTGAAGTGCTGCCGATGCTCACCCTCGATGCCAGCGAAACCGTGACGCCCGAGGCGGATGCTGAACCGTGGTTGGTGCAGTTCGCTCAAGCGTTGAAGGCCTGAGGCGGCTGCTCGCGCAACAAGGCCAGCCAGGCCTGCGCGGCACGTGAGAGGTAGGCGCCACGCCGCCAGATGAAGGCGATGTCCCAGCGCAGCTGCGCTGGAGCCATCAGCGCCAGGCGCACCACGCCGGGGCGTTCCAGCGTTTTTGCCACTACTCTGGGCAGCAGCACCACGCCCTGGCCAGCCGCTACCAGCGCTACCAGGAAGTCCGCCTGGCCGCTGCGGCCACCTTCTATCGGGGTGAAGCCCTGCTGCTGGCATGCCTTGAGCAACCGGTCATTGAGCACGAAACTGCGTTGGTACAGCAGGAAAGGGGTCTGTGCCAGCTGTTTCAGGCTGACCTGTTGCAGCCCGGCCAACTCATGACCCGCCGCAAGCATCGCGTCCAGCGGTTCATTGCAGAACGGTTGGTACTCGAAGGCCGGGTCGCTTGGCGTCAGGCTGCCGCCCAGCTCCAGTTCGCCGTTTGCCACCGCCTGTTCTATGTTTCGGCTGCCACCTTCGAGCAGTTGAATGGTGATGTTGGGGTAACGCCTGCGGTATTCGGCGAACAATCCGGCGAACAATGTATCGCTGCCTAGCATCGGCAAACCCAGGCGAAGCTCGCCACGCCCCATCTGACCTAGATCGTCCAACTCGTTGAGCAGTGCCTGGCGCTGGCGCAGCAGCGCTTCGCCACGCTCCAGCACGATACGCCCGGCAGCCGTCAGATGCAGTTGAGAAGCCTGACGCTCAAGCAGCGGCTGGCCCACATCTTGCTCCAGCTGAGCGACCTGCTTGCTTACGGCTGACTGGCTGATATGCAAGGTTTTCGCGGCTTGGGTAAAACCCCCGCAATGAACCACTTCGATGAAGCTGCGCAGCTGTTTGAATTCCATTGTTGCGATTCCATTGTGGAATGGATGCAAGTCTAACAATTCGCTTTTGGCCTAGGCAGTCGAAATTTAAAATTAAGGCCTGTCGAGGAACCTGCCCATGAAACCCACACTGTTCAAAAAGCCCGTGCGCCTGCTTGCCGAAGTTGCGGTGCTGCTGGGCTTGTTTCTATTCGGTGGCCAATTGGCCGCCTGGCTGGGCTGGCCGATTCCGGGTGGCGTGATGGGGCTGGGCCTGCTGCTGCTATTGTTCGCTTGCGGTGTGCTCAAGCCCGCCACCTTGCAGCTTGGCGCTGGTTGGCTGATGGCCGAAATGCTGCTGTTCTTTATCCCGGCGCTGATGAGCCTGCTCGATTATGGCAGCCTGGTGCGCAGTGAGGGCTGGCGCATCCTGCTGGTCATTGCCGTGAGTACTTTGATGGTCATGGTGGTGACCGCTTTGACCGTGGAGCTGGTCTGCCGCTGGAGGCTGCGCCATGAGCCTTGAACCGATGCCGCTGTTCTGGCTGGCCTTGACCTTGGCGGCGTATCTGCTCAGCCGATGGCTGTACCGGCGTACCGGGCGCTACCTGATGTCGCCGCTGATTCTGGTCCCGGCGTTGTTGCTGGCCGTTGCCGTGCCGCTGCACACGGCCTACGCCGAGTATTCGCGCAACACCCATTGGCTGATGAGCGTGCTGGGCCCGGTGACGGTCGCCTTCGCGGTACCGATCTGGCAGCAACGGGCGATGCTGGCACGGCATTGGCCTGCATTGCTGGTAGGGATGGTGGCGGGAAGTGCGGCATCGATCGCAAGCTCCTGGGGGCTGGCACACGTATTGGCATTGGATGACGCCATCAGTCTGTCGCTGGTGCCGCGCTCGATCACTACTCCTTTCGCCATGCCCCTGGCCCATGACCTGGGTGGCGTGCCGGAACTGACGGCAGTGTTCGTGATGTTCACCGGCGTACTGGGGGCCATGTTCGGTGGCGTTCTGCTGCGTTGGCTGCCGCTGCGTACTCCTTTGGCGCGCGGTGCGCTATTCGGGGTGGGGGCGCACGGCGCCGGGGTCAGCCGCGCCAGGGAGGTGGGCGGCGAAGAAGGTTCTGTGGCCGGGCTGGTGATGGTGCTGACCGGGTTGCTCAATCTATTTGCCGCGCCATTGCTGGTGATGCTGCTATGACCATTCGTGCCACTGACTCGCTCGGTCATCAAGCTGGCTGGTAACGCAAGTTTCACCTGACGGGCCGCTGATACACTCAACCTCGAAATAGAGAGCACATGTAAGTGCCGAGGTGACATGCAATGACCGCAGCCTTGCTCGATACCATCAATTCCATTGCACCTGGACCGCTGTGATGCCTATCGCCGAGATTCCTCTGCGCGTATGGCGTACCCGCGGTCAGAGCTTTTCATTCCGTGGCCACAGCATTCGTTACTGGAGCGCAGGGCAAGGAGAACCCCTGCTGTTGTTACATGGTTTTCCCACCGCGAGTTGGGACTGGCATTACCTGTGGGCGCCGTTGGCGCAACGCTTTCGGGTAATTGCCTGCGACATGCTCGGTTTTGGCGATTCTGCAAAGCCGCACAACCACCGCTACAGCCTGATGGAACAAGCGGACCTGCAACAGGCGCTGTTGGCGCATCTGCACGTCGATCAACCGGTGCACCTGTTGGCCCACGATTATGGTGGCAGCGTCGCCCAAGAATTGCTTGCCCGGCATCACGAACGGCGAGCGGAAATTGCCAGCTGTGTGTTTCTCAACAGCGGGCTGTTTCCGGAGAGTTGCCAGATTCTGCGTGTTCAAAAGCTACTGCTCAGCCGGCTCGGTTGGCTAGTCGGGCGATCGTTCGGCCGCGATGGCCTGGTGCGCACGCTCAGCCAGATCTACGGCCCACGCACCCATCCCAGCGAAAGTGCGCTGGATGACTACTGGAGCCTGATCACAGCCAACGCCGGCACGCGTATCCTGCACAGGCTCATCGCCTACGTGCCCGAGCGCAGGCTGCACCGTGAGCGCTGGGTTGGCGCGTTGCAGCATGGGGCCGTGCCGCTGCGTTTCATAAACGGCGTGGTTGACCCGGTTTCGGGGGGCCACATGCTCGAGCGCTATCAGCAAATGGTGCCGAACCCCGACACCGTGGAGTTGCAGGGTATTGGCCATTACCCGCACACCGAGGCACCAGTGCAGGTACTGCGCCATTATCTGTCGTTTCGCGAACAGCCCTTGAGCTTCGTACCACAGAAAGTTGCCTGGTCCTGAGCCGGCTATCATCGGCGCGCCTTATCGCCCGGCATTCAGCCAGGTTGAGCTTGATTGTCCGCCTCCAAGTGCTGGCGGAGACTCGATGCATTCAACCTGACTTGGAGCCATGAGCATGAATGAGCCGGTGAGCCTGCAAGAGCGTGTAGTGATCGTGACCGGCGCCGGCGGTGGCCTGGGCCGTGCCCACGCCTTACTGTTTGCCGCGCGTGGCGCCCGGGTGGTGGTGAACGACCTGGGCGGTTCTGCCCAGGGGGAGGGCGCCAACGCTTCTGCCGCCGACCAGGTGGTGGCGCAAATCCGCGCAGCCGGCGGCACGGCGGTGGCCAATCATGATTCGGTAACCGAGGGAGCGCGTATCGTCGAGCAGGCGCTGGACTGTTTCGGCCGGGTCGATGTGCTGGTGAACAACGCAGGCATCCTGCGGGACAAAGCCTTTCACAAGATGGACGACAGTGATTGGGAGCAGGTGTACAAGGTCCACGTCGAAGGTGCCTACAAGATCACCCGGGCTGCCTGGCCGTACCTGCGCGAGCAAAACTGGGGGCGGGTGATCTTTACCGCATCGACTTCGGGGATCTACGGCAACTTCGGCCAGGCCAATTACGCCATGGCCAAGCTGGGGCTTTATGGGCTGACACGCACCCTGGCCATCGAGGGGCACAAGCATGCAATACGGGTCAATGCCATTGCGCCGACTGGCGGCACTCGCATGACCGAGGGGTTGATACCCCCTGAGCTGTTCGAGCGCCTCAGGCCTGAGTTGATCAGCCCTTTGGTGGTGTACCTGGGCAGCGAGCAGTGCCAGGACAGCGGGCAATTGTTCGAAGTGGGCGGCGGCTGGGTAGGTAAAGTGCGCTGGGAGCGTAGCCTGGGCGTCGGCTTTGACCCTGAGCAGGGTTTCACCCCAGAGCAGGTCGCGCAGCAGTGGGCGCAGATTGGTGATTTCACCGGCGCCGTGCACCCGCAAGACAACTTGCAGTCGTTGCAGCAGATGATGGCCAACCTGCAAAAATAAAAAAAGCCGCTGCACATGCAGCGGCCAATCGAGACGTTAGATCAAGGAGCTTCAAAATCTACGTCGTACAACCTCGCGGGCCTGAAAAGCGGGGGGGATAAAACCCTTCAGGCCAGCCAGTGCGACCAAGAATAAGCGCTTGATCCGACGGGAAAAATAGCCGCTCGTGACATTCACCTTTACGTTTCGGGCAATAGTGCCTGGCGGTCGTTTCAAGGCGCTGGCGCGTAGCCCATGCGCCAGCTGGTGTCCCGTGCGGCAGCCAGTAGCCGCTGCGCTGCCGGGCCGTTCTCATCAGCATGGAAAATTGAAGTCGGCCCGACCACGGTCATCACCGCAGCGATCTGCCCCATGGCGTTGAACACTGGCGCAGACAACGCATCCACACCGGGCATCAGCAGACCGTGCACATGGTGCAAGCCGCGTTCGCGGATGCCTGCCAGCAAGGGCTCATACGCGCAGGCGCTTTGCTGCAGTGCCGCCAGTTCGCGGTCGCGCAACTCCACGGTCTCACGCTCGGGAAGGTGGGCGGTGAACACCAGGCCAGTGGAAGAACTGAGCAGCGGCAGTACCGAGCCGATTTGAGTCACCACCGTAACCGCTCGTACGGCGGGTTCGATACTGACCACAGTGGCGCCTTGGTTGCCCCATACCGCAAGAAAGCAACTTTCGTTGAGCGCGTCGCGCAATTGCGACAGCGGCAACGCCGCTACCTTCAACACATCGATGCTGCCCAACGCTGCCAGCCCCACACGCAAGGCTTCACGCCCCAGACCGTAGTGGTTGGTTGCGCCATCCTGCTCGGCGAAGCCGCTGGCGATCAGTGCTTGCAGGTAGCGGTGTACCTTGCTCGCCGGCATCTGCACGTGCTCTGCCAGGCGTGACAGCGAGGTGGACGGCGAGAGTTCGGCAAGGGCCTTGAGGATATCGGTGCCGACTTCCGCCGAGCGGACTTTCTGCTTGCCGTTGTCGGCGCTGGAGCTGGCTTTGGCCATGGGTATGAAGCTTCCGGATGTTTCGCGTCGCGCCTTTATAGCTTGACGCCTGGCAGGGAGCAAATTACGTTATTCGTAATTAAATTACGATAAAAACAAAATCCGGAGGCATCGATGAACCGCGACACGTCCGCCGACCTTCAGTACCTGAGCGGTTTCGGCAACGAATTTGCCAGCGAAGCACTGCCCGGCGCACTGCCGATCGGGCAGAACTCCCCGCAAAAGGCCCCCTATGGTTTGTATGCCGAGCTGCTGTCGGGCACGGCGTTCACCATGCCCCGCAGCGAGCTGCGCCGCACCTGGCTATACCGTATCCGCCCGTCGGCGCTGCACCCTCGTTTCGAACGCCTTGAGCGCCAGCCTCTGTCGGGGCCGCTGGGGGCGATCACGCCCAACCGTCTGCGTTGGAACCCTCAGCCGATACCCACCGAGCCTACCGATTTCATCGAAGGCTGGTTGCCAATGGCCGCCAATTCGGTGGCCGAAAAGCCGGCGGGGGTCAGCATCTACCTCTACCGCGCCAACCGCTCCATGCAACGGGTGTTCTTCAACGCGGACGGCGAGTTGCTGTTGGTACCAGAGCAAGGTCGCCTGCGCCTTGTTACCGAACTGGGGGTGATGGACATCGAGCCGCAGGAAATCGCCGTGATGCCTCGCGGGATGAAATTCCGTGTCGAGTTGCTCGATGGCCAGGCCCGCGGTTACGTCGCCGAGAACCATGGCGCACCGCTGCGCCTGCCGGATCTGGGGCCGATTGGCAGCAACGGCCTGGCCAACCCCAGGGACTTTCTCACCCCGGTGGCGCGCTACGAAGAGGCCCCAGGGCCAGTGCAGCTGGTGCAGAAGTTTCTTGGTGAGCATTGGGGCTGCGAGCTGCAGCATTCGCCGCTGGACGTGGTCGCCTGGCACGGCAGCAACGTGCCGTATAAATACGACCTGCGCCGTTTCAATACCATTGGCACGGTGAGTTTCGATCACCCGGACCCGTCGATCTTCACCGTACTTACATCGCCGACCAGCGTACACGGCATGGCCAATATGGATTTCGTGATATTCCCGCCCCGCTGGATGGTGGCCGAAAACACGTTCCGCCCGCCATGGTTCCACCGAAACCTGATGAACGAGTTCATGGGCTTGATCAGCGGCGCCTACGATGCCAAGGCCGAAGGCTTCCTGCCCGGTGGCGCATCGCTGCATGGGGTGATGAGCGCCCATGGTCCGGACGCCGAAACCTGCGAAAAGGCCATTGCGGCGCAACTGGCACCGCACAAGATCGACAGCACCATGGCATTCATGTTCGAAACCAGCCAAGTGCTGCGCCCCAGCCTGCAGGCACTCGACAGCCCGCAACTGCAGGCCGATTACGACAGTTGCTGGGCTAGCTTGCCCAGCACCTTCAACCCGAACCGGAGATAACCGATGAACCAGACCGCCATTGCCCGTAGCTGGGTCGAGCACGCCAACGGGCACCGCGACTTCCCATTGCAGAACCTGCCACTGGGTATCTTCAGCCGGCCGGGTGAGGCGCTGCGCTGTGGCGTCGCCATTGGCGATGCCATCCTCGACCTGGAGGCCGTGCTGGCCACAGGCTTGCTTGCGGGCCAGGCCAAAGTTGCGGTGGAGGCGACCCGTGGTGGTGCGCTGAACGCTTTTTTCGCGCTTGGGCGCGCTGCACGGGTGGCACTGCGTGAGCGTCTATTGGAGCTGCTGGGCGAGCACTGCGAGCATCAACAATCGCTGCAAGCAGCGTTGTATCCGGCCAGCGAGTGTCAGCTTCACTTGCCGGCCAAGGTTGGCGACTACACCGATTTCTATGTGGGTATCCAGCACGCCACCAACGTCGGCAAGCTGTTCCGTCCGGACAACCCCTTGCTGCCCAACTACAAGTACGTACCGATTGGCTACCATGGCCGCGCCTCCACCTTGCGTCCCTCTGGCACCGACGTACGCCGCCCCAAAGGCCAGACCTTGCCGGCTGGCGAGACTGAACCGCGCTTCGGCCCCTGCGCGCGCCTGGACTACGAGTTGGAATTGGGCATCTGGATCGGCCAAGGCAATGACATTGGCCAGGCCATCCCAATAGCCGAGGCCGATCAGCACCTGGCTGGCCTGTGCCTGCTCAACGACTGGTCAGCCAGGGACATTCAGGCTTGGGAATACCAGCCCCTGGGCCCGTTCCTGTCCAAAAGCTTCATTACCACGCTTTCGCCGTGGGTAGTCACAGCCGAAGCGCTGGAGCCTTTCCGCTGCGCCCAGCCGGCCCGCCCGGACGGCGACCCGCAGCCACTACCTTATTTGCTCGACCCCAAGGACCAGGCGCGCGGGGCCTTCGACATCGAGCTGGAAGTGCTGCTGCTTACCGAGCGCATGCGCGAGCAGGGCTTGCCGGCCCACCGCCTGGCCTTGAGCAACACCTTGAACATGTACTGGACCGTGGCGCAGTTGATCGCCCACCACAGCGTCAACGGCTGCCAGTTGCAGCCTGGTGACCTGTTCGGCTCCGGCACGCTGTCCGGCGCCACGCCCGACGCTTATGGCAGCCTGCTGGAAACCACGCTCGGTGGAAAGCAACCGGTGGAGTTGGCCAGCGGTGAGAAGCGCACCTTCCTCGAAGACGGTGACGAAATCATCCTGCGTGCGCGCTGCTCGCGTGATGGTGTAGGCAGCATCGGCTTCGGCGAATGCCGCGGCAAGATCATCGCGGCCAACTGAGGGAGTGGGCCATGGAGCTGTATACGTATTACCGTTCCACGTCGTCCTACCGCGTGCGCATTGCCCTGGCATTGAAGGGCCTGGATTTTCAGGCTTTGCCCGTCAATTTGCTCAAGGGCGAGCAGCATGTGGCAGGCTACCTTGCCGTTAACCCCCAAGGCCGGGTGCCGGCTTTGCGCACCGACGAGGGTGAGCTGCTGGTGCAATCGCCAGCGATCATCGAGTATCTGGAAGAGGCGTATCCACAGCCGGCACTGTTGCCGGCCGATGCCAACATGCGCGCCAAAGTACGTGGGGTGGCGGCGCTCATCGCCTGCGATGTGCACCCGCTGCACAATGTCAGCGTGCTCAATCAACTTCGGCAGTTGGGTCATGATGAAACGCAGGTCCATCAGTGGATCGCCCACTGGACCAGCCACGGTCTGGCCGCCGTCGAGCAGTTGATTGGCGAACATGGCTATTGCTTCGGCAGCCAGCCTGGGCTGGCGGATGTCTACTTGATACCGCAGCTATATGCCGCCGAGCGCTTCAATATCGACCTGAGCCGGTACCCGCGCATAGCACGGGTGGCGGGCCTTGCTAAAGCGCATCCGGCATTCGCCAAGGCGCATCCGGCCTGCCAGGTGGACACCCCGGCTCAGTGAATAGAGCGCTTGGCGCTCGGAAGCTTGGCGATCCGTTCAGACAGCTTCAGCCGCTGGACGGGGTCTTCGGTCAGCAGCAGGGCATGCTCCAGGTCGAAGCGTTCGGCGTGGGGGCAATCCAGCCGCTGATAGAGCGTGGCACGGGTCATGTAATCGCTGACCTGCACCGGGCCCAGTTGCATCACCCGCTCAGCATCCACCAGCGCAGCCAGGTGGTTGTCGTTGCTGATATGCAACTGGCGAAGGTTGCGTGACAGTCGCTGCAGCATCTGCTTCGCACTGGCACTGCGCAGGTGCTCTGCAGTCAATGGCATCTGTGGGCCGAACTGGCGGGCCAGTAGCTCACGGCAATCGTTGGTGTAGAGGCGACGGCCGCCACAGGGGTCGAGCAGGTGGTCGGCGCCTGGCACCCGTAGCAGAAAGTGCCCCGGAAATGCCACACCCTCCAGGGGGATGGACAAGCGCTGAGCCAGTTCCAGGGTAATGATCGCCAGCGCCAGCGGTTGGCCGCGTCTGCGCTGCAATACTTTGTCCAGCAACGCCGCATGGGGGCGGATCGGGTGGTATTCGTCTTGTTGAAAGCCTAGCGCGTTGAGCTGGCGCAGCAGCGGTTGAGCGAGCTCCGATAGTGGCAGCATGGGCAGACTGGCGCTGATCTGCCCTTGGACATTGCGCAATGCAGCCAGGCATGCGGCAGGTTCGACCTGCCGATCATGCTCGGCAGCAATCCATAGGGCAGCTTCCAGCAGGGCGACCGGCTCGCGTTCCAGGCAGGCCAGGCAGGCTTGACGTGGGTTCATGGGGGTTCTCCACTCACGCTTGAGTATTAGCCGTGGCGCGTGCATTCGTCCAGTGGTCCGCTCACAGTGCCCAATTCTGACACGTGCCTATACTGCTATGAGCACCTCGTTGGGGAGCCGTAGATGTTCGCCCTGATGCAAAGCACCCGCACCCAGTCGCTGCACCTGTTCATCGACCCGCCCACCGGCCTCAAGGCCGTCGTGGCGATTCACAGCGAGAAATTGGGCCCTGCGCTGGGTGGCTGCCGCTATCTACCCTATGCCGATGACGAAAGCGCCATGGCCGACGCCGTTCGCCTGGCCCAGGGCATGAGCTACAAGGCGGCCCTGGCCGGGTTGTCGTTGGGTGGCGGCAAGGCGGTGGTCTTGCGCAACCCTCATGTGGAAAACCGCGCGGCGCTGTTCGAGGCCTTCGGCCGCTTCGTCGACACCTTGCAAGGGCGTTTCATCGTGGCCGTGGACAGTGGCACTTCCACACAAGACATGGACTGCATCGCCCAGAGCACCCCACACGTCACCAGCACCACAGCTTGCGGGGACCCTTCTGCGCAGGCGGCGCTCGGAGTGTTCGCCGGTATACGCGCCACGTCTCAGGCACGCCTTGGCAGCAGTAACCTCGAAGGACTGCGAGTGGCGGTTCAGGGGTTGGGCAACGTCGGTTATGCCCTGGCCGAGCAACTGCATGCGGCGGGGGCGGAATTGCTGGTCAGCGACCTGGACCCAGGCCGGGTGCGCCTTGCGGTGGAGCAGTTCGACGCGCACCCGGTAACCCACGACGCCTTGATCAGTACGCCCTGCGATATTTTTGCGCCTTGCGGTGTGGGGCCGGTCCTCAACGGGCAAACGGTGATGCAGTTGCGCTGCGCTGCAGTGGCAGGTGCGGCGAACAACCAGCTGACCACGTTGCAAGTAGCTGATCAGCTGGAATCACGAGGCATCCTGTATGCCCCCGACTACGTGATAAATGCCGGAGGCCTGATTTATGTTGCCCTCAAGCATCAGGGCGAAGCCCTGAGCACCATCACTGCACATTTGGCGGGCATACCTGCGCGCCTTACCGAGATATTTGGCCATGCCCAGGCGCAAAAGCGCTCGCCCGCACGGGTTGCGCAGATGCTCGCTGAGCGCCTGCTTTATCCGTAGGCCTACTTACTCGTCGGTTTTGTCCGACCCATCAAGTTCAGCCAATGCCGAGGCATTGTTCTTGAACGCAGCAGCGAATACTGCCCTGTTCTTGGCCATGAAGATGCTTGCCTCTTCGGCCATGTTTTCGTCCAGGCCTGGCACGTGCTTGACCAGTACTTGAGTCAACACTTCGGCCAGTTCCAGCATCTGGTCATGGGCGTCTGCGAGTTTGCGGTCCAAGAACGTGGTCTCCAAATCGCGCGTGCTGCGGTAAAGAATCTCTACAGCCATACGAGGCCTCTCGGTCAGTGATCGCCAAAGGGGCGGGCATGTGCCCCGTGGCTTTGCGGTTCAGTGGCTATCCAGCGCAGTAGGCAGGCTGCCGTTACTGAATACTGTATCGATATACAGTAATGGCAAAGCAATCATTTCGCAACCGGAAATTGTAGCGCTGCCAAAATCGTGCGCCGCCCGTGCCTTGCGGCAATCGGTCGCCTTCCAAGCCTGGGGCCTGGCCCTTTAACTGCATGGCACAAGCGTCACAGAGCTGACGCATCATCCTTAAAGTCGTATCGGGGAATTGGACATCGTGGACATCAAATGGGCAGAGAAACTACGCAAGGGCCTGCATGGCTCGGCTGACTCGCTGGGCAACCTGTGTGTGGAGGCGTTCCACTACCTCGCACTGTTCGGCATCGGCGCCATCACCGCCTATGCTGCGGTGGTGACCTTTCTCGACATGCTCGGCAAGGGTGGGATCAGCGTCGATGACATTCTGCTGCTGTTCATCTACCTGGAGCTTGGAGCGATGGTTGGGATCTACTTCAAGACCAACCACATGCCGATCCGCTTTTTGCTTTACGTAGCGATTACCGCCCTGACGCGGCTGCTGATTGGCGATGTATCACACCACAAGGCGCCTGATGTGGGGTTGCTGTATGTCTGCGGTGGCATCCTGCTGTTGGCGTTTTCGATCCTGGTAGTGCGCTATGCGTCGTACCGCTATCCCTCGACCAAGGCACTGGACGCCAACGGCAAGGATGTGGAGGAAAGCAAGTAGGGGCTAGTTATCTGTGGCCAGCGCTGGTCGCTGGCACGCTTGAATCTTCCTCGGCGTTTTTGCGGGATTCGTGACACGGGGTCGCGAACCAATCACGCCGAGCGGGGATTGTCATGAAACTGGATATCGAAGCTGTGCATGCTCACCTCAAGCAAGCCTTCGGGCTCGACCCCTATGCGGTGCATGTCACCGAAGTGGCGGATGTCATAGACCTGAAAGTGGTCAACAGCCGCTCGCTGGTCGAGGAGTCGTTGTACTGGCTCAAGCGAGGGGAAGAGCCGACCTATGATCAAGGGTTGTTCGGCCTGTTCCATCAGCCCGATACCTTCGACAGCGCTCACCGTGTCGGGACCTTGCGCCTGCGTGATCTGGAGAAGCAGATCGGTCAGTTGCTGCAGCAGGGGTGATCGTCAGTTCGCCACGCCGATTCCGGTGAACGGACGCGCCTGCGGGTTGGGATCACGGGTCAGGGCTGCAAGCACCTGTAACGGGTTCTGCCCCAGCTCGATCGCCAGCCCAAGGCGAATGCTGTCGATGACCCGTTGCAGGCGCACCGGGTCATTGCGCTGAGCTTGGCTGATCAGGCGCTTGGCAACCACGCCAGCGTCGTCGGAAAGGGTCAGCATGATGCTGCCGTCCAACCGCTCGATACTCAGGTTGACCCGGTACTCCGGGGCGAAGGCGGCGCTCGATCTCACAGGCGCTAAAAGCCTCAGATTGAACCCAAAAAAAATCCGACACCAGATCGCTGGTATCGGATTTATCGCCCCCAAGCCTGAACTCAAATACTTAAGTGAACAGCATTACGGCTCAGGCCGGGCGTTTTTCGTTACGGATGCTTATCAGGCGTCGGGATCGTTCAGCTCCAGTACGCCACGTTTGCTGCGCAGTTTGCCGTAGAAGTGTTCCAGCGCATGGGTGAGCTTGCTGGCGGCACCGTCAACCGCCTGGTCCAGCGAGTTAGCGGTGTGGGTCACGCAGATGGGCTGATGGCCTTTTGGGCGAGCCTCCAATTGGCAGCGTTTGTCATGCGGGCCGGGCTTGGCGCCGTTCTCGTCGCGCAAGTGCACCTCAATCCGGGTGAGGTCGTCATCAAAGCGTTCAAGGCTGGCTTCCAGCGTACTGCGGACCCACTCGTTCAGACGGATGTTGCCTTCGATATGGTTGCTGCTGTTGACCTGGATTTGCATGATTCCAATCCTTATTCAGCTTGCTCGCAGGGAGGCGTGCCTAGGCCCTTGAGGGGCCTGGAAATTCTGCGCCTCTTGACTCTAAGGTCAGGCAACCGCGCGGCGATTACAACCCCTAATGGAAAATAAATTTTCTGTTGCAAATTGCCCCTCAGACGAGAAGTCGTTTCGATTCTTTGCTTATGAGAATTGAAATCATTATTATTGCAGTCCCACTTTCCGGACACTTTCCATGAAGCGCTCTGCCGGACTTCCTCTGAGCTATCGCCTGGCTGTGGTCTCACGCAGCCTGGCCGCGTTGCTGGGTGGCTACGTGCTGGCATCGTTGTTCAGTGTCTGCCTTGCGCTGCTGCTGCCGTTGCCTCAGGTCGATGCCACGCTGACCGGTTTGATGCTCTCGTTCGTCATCTATGTATTGGCCTTCATCGGCTGTTTCGCCTGCCGCAGTGCCTGGCGTGCCTGGCTCGGTGTACTGCTGCCGAGCGTGCTGCTGGGCCTGCTCGGCGGCTTTGCCTATTGGATGCAACAGCCATGAAGGAAGGCTTGCGCCAGGCAATGGCCTGGCTTCACACCTGGACCGGGCTGATATTTGGCTGGCTGCTGTTTGCCATATTCCTCACTGGCACCTTGTCGTACTTCAAGGAAGAAGTCAGTCACTGGATGCAGCCGGAAGTACGCCGCCATGCCCTCGACCCGCAGGCCAGCCTGCGTCTGGCCCAGCAGTACCTGGAGCACAATGGCGCGCACTCGAGCACTTGGATGATCCGCCTGCCCAGCGAGCGAGATGCGGGTTTGACCGTGGGTTGGCGTGACCCCGAGGGCGGGCGCCGAGGGTTTGTCAGGAAAACCCTCGACGCCCAGACCGGGCAGCCAGTAGAGGCGCGCGACAGCCGTGGCGGCGAGTTCTTCTATCGTTTCCATTTCGAGCTGCAGATGCCCTATCCCTGGGGCCGCTGGCTGTCGACGTTGTGCGCCTTCATCATGCTGCTGGGGCTGGTGACCGGGATCATCACCCACAAGAAGATCTTCAAAGAGTTTTTCACGTTCCGCCCTGGCAAAGGGCAGCGCACGTGGCTGGACGGGCACAACGCCATCGGCGTGCTGGTGCTGCCGTTTCACCTGATGATCAGCTACAGCAGCCTGGTGCTGTTCATGTACCTGGTCATGCCCGCAAGCATCATGGCCAGTTATGGCAGTAGCAGCGGCTACTTCAATGACCTATTCGGCCGCGACGACCCTCCCCAGGTAGTCAACGTCGCCACACCGCTGGTGCCGCTGGCAAGCCTGTATGCCAAGGTGCAGACGCAGGCGCCCGGTGCACACATGGGGTTCATCCAGGTGCAGAACGCCGGGGATCGCAATGCCAGGGTAACGTTCACCCAGTCCTCGGCTGACAGCGTTCCCTACAGACGCAGCGCCAACTGGACCTTCGACGGTGCCACCGGCGAGCTGCTGAGCCAGGGTGCGCCTGAAAGCGGTGCGATGATGACCGCATTCAGCTTCGCCGGTCTGCACATGGGGAACTACGCTGGGCCGTGGCTACGCTGGCTGTACTTTGCTTTCGGGCTTGCCGGCACAGCGGTGATTGGCACGGGCCTGGTGATGTGGCTGGGCAAGCGCCAGCTCAAGCATGCCAAGGCTCAACGCCTGCCGGGTGAGCTGCGCCTGGTCGAGGTGCTCAACATCGCCAGCATGAGTGGGCTGGTCGTGGCGGTGGCGGGATACTTCTGGGCCAATCGGCTGCTGCCGGTGACGCTGCCAGGGCGGGCAGACTGGGAGATCAACACCTTCTTCATGATCTGGCTGGCGGCGTTGGCGCATGCCGTGCTGCGGCCGGGCCGCAAGGCCTGGGGCGAGCAGTTGGCAGTGGGCGCAGCAGCCTTTGCGCTGTTGCCGGCGCTCAATGCCCTGAGTACTGGCCAAGGCCTCAACGCCTCGGTCCCGGCCGGTGACTGGGCCATGGCCGGGTTCGACCTCACCGCCCTGGCCTGCGGGGTATTCCTTGCCTGGGCTGCGAGCAGAATGCTGCGCCCTGCCAAGCCTGCTAGCCAACGCGCGGCGAAGGCGGCCAAAGTTTCGCCCGCGATGGTCGAGGTCAAGTGATGGTCAGTTTTGCCCTGATCGGTTTCGCCGGCTTCGCTGCCCTGTGCCTGGCGATGGAAAAACACTTCAGCGCGCTGCTGGTGCGTAAACCCTCGGCATTCAAGCTGCGCGTGTTGCGAATCGTCGGGTGGTCGTTGCTGACAGTATCGTTGGCGCTTGCCGTTCATGGGCGAGGCTGGGCCCATGGTCTGGTGGAATGGGTCGCTTGCCTGATGGCGGGAGTCACCGTGTGGGTGTTCGGTCTACCCTATCGACCGCGGCTGCTGCTCGGCCTGGCAGCTGTCAGCCTGGTGCTCGGGCCGCTGCTGGCGCTGTTGAACGGGTGATGCCTTGACCGATTCTGACAACGACGGCGCCCGTGCACGTTTGCTTCAGGTGTTTCTGGCCCAGCGTGCGCGCATGGAAGCCATGGTCAACCGCCGGGTCGGTTGCCGTGCCACGGCGTCCGACCTGGTTCAGGAACTGTTCCTGCGCTTGTGGCGACGGCCCGAGGTCAAAGCCCAGGCGCTCGATACCTACTTGTTGCGTTGTGCCGGCAACCTGGCCATCGATCATTTGCGCAGTGAAGGTAGCCGCGAGCGTGTCGCCGAAGCCTCGCTAGCGGGGGATGAAGCTGCGCAGGCTCAGGCCCCGGAACACGCCCTGGAAGTCGATCATGATCTGCAGCGCATCGAAACCGCGTTGCGAGCCCTGCCTGAGCGTACTCGGCAAATATTTCTGCTCAACCGCATACACGGCTGCACCTACGGCGAAATCGCCAAGGCCATGCAGCTTTCCCAGAGCGCCGTGGAAAAGCATATGATGCGCGCCCTAGAGGCGTGCAAGGCTAGTATTGCCGAGCCCGCGACCTTTATCCGCAGGCCAGGGAGCGCCCGCCGATGAGCGACCCGCAGCAGACCACCGCCACCGCGTCCGAGGCGGCCTTGCAGTGGCTGATCCGCATCAACGAGCAGCCCGCAATAGCTAGCAGTGCGCCTTTCAAGCGCTGGTTGCTGGCCAAACCCAGCCACCGGCAGGCCTATGCACAAGCCCAAACGTTGTGGCAACTGTGCGAGGCACCGGCGGCCCGCTTGGCCGCGTTGGAGCAGGCAGATTTGCAGCACTATTTGCAGGCCATGGCCAAGCCCCGCGACAAAGGCCGTTGGCGCCGTGCCGGTGCAGCGCTGGCCGCCGCTTGCCTGGTGCTGGCCATTAGTGTGGCCGGCGGCTGGCGGCCGACTGAATGGTGGCTGAACCTGCAGGCGGACTACAGCAGCGATGATGCGCTGGCCCAGGTAACCCTGGCGGACCAGTCACAGGTGACCTTGGACGCCCATAGCGCCATCGCCGTCGACTTTGAACAAGGCGAACGCCGTGTGCGCCTGCTGCAGGGCGCAGCGTTCTTCCAGGTGACCCATACCGGGCAACCCTTCGTGGTGCAGGCCGCAGGCGGTGAGGTGCGGGTGTTGGGTACGCAGTTCGAGGTGCGCGAGCAAGGGCAGGGCGCCCAGGTTACGGTGCGCAACGGGCGGGTGGCGGTGGTTGCCAAGCCAGGCGAGGCGAGCAAGGTGCTCACGGCCAATCAACAGTTGGCTTACAGCAACGGGCTAAGCGGTGATATCGCGCGCGTTGACAGTGATAGCCGCCTGGCCTGGCGCCAGGGCTGGTTGAGCTACTACCAGGTGCCGCTGGCCCAGGTGGTGGCTGACCTGGGCCGCTATTACCCTGGGCGCATCGTTGTGCTGAACGCTGAGTTGGGGCAGCGCAGGGTCAGCGGCAGCTTCCCTGCCGATCAACCACTGGCCGCTCTCGACTCGCTGGCCAAACTGCTGGGCTTCGAGCGCAGGACGTTGCTTGGTCGGCTAACCGTGATCCGCTGAGAAAAATTTTCAAATACCGGTGAGGTAATCAGAGTCGGCATCCGTGTAATGAGTGAAAGTGCGATTGATTCGCAGTAATAGCCCTCTCACAGGTCAGCGTCCATGAACTTCACCCCTCGTTGCGTTCCCCTCTGGCTTGGCCTTGCAGCGTGCTCGGCCACCCTTGCTGCCCCTGGCCTGGCAGCTGCCGAACAACTCCAGTTGCATGGCTTCGCCCAGCCTAGCCAACCCCTGGCTCAAGCCTTGAATGCCTTCAGCCGTGCCACCGGGCAAAGCGTGGTCTACACCCTTGAGCTGCCCAATGTTCAGGCTCCGGCGCTCAACGGCTCGTTCAGCGCCGAGCAGGCCTTGCAACAGCTATTGGGCGGCAGCGGGCTGACCTGGCGCCGCCTCGACGCCCGCACCTTGACGCTCGAACCTGTGGCCAGCGCTGCCGCCCTCAACTTGCAAGCCACCACGGTGACTTCGCAGATGGACAGCTACAGCTATCAGCCGCCGGCCAGCCCATCGATCATGCGCGGCCAAGGGCCGTCCCAGGATATCCCCCAGGCGATCAACGTAGTGCCCGCGCAGGTCATTCGCGACCAGGCACCGCGCAATTTGGACGATGCGCTGGCCAACGTCAGCGGTATCACCCAGGGCAACAACTTCGGGGGCACTGCCGACACCGTGATGAAGCGCGGTTTCGGCGACAACCGTGATGGCTCGATCATGCGCGACGGCATGCCGGTGGTGCAGGGCCGCAGCCTCAATGCCAGCACCGAGCGGGTAGAAGTGCTCAAGGGCCCAGCTTCCTTGCTGTACGGCATACAAGACCCTGGCGGGGTCATCAACGTGGTCAGCAAACGCCCGCAACTGCAGCAATACAACGCGTTGAGCGTGCGTGGCTCGACCTACGGCAGCGGCAAGAACGGCAGCGGCGGTGGCCTGGACAGCACCGGTGCGCTAGGCGACAGCAACTTCGCCTATCGGCTGATCGTCGATCACGAGGACGAGGACTACTGGCGTAACTATGGCGTGCACCGCGAGTCGCTGGTGGCGCCGTCGCTGGCCTGGCTCGGTGAAGATACCCAAGTGGTGCTGGCTTACGAGCACCGCGAGTTCACCTCCCCGTTCGACCGCGGCACGGCATTCGGCAGCAACGGCCACCCCTTGAACATACCCGCTACCCGGCGGCTGGACGAGCCATTCAACGACATGCAAGGAAGGTCCGACCTCTATCGCTTGGAAGTCGACCATCAGCTGGCCGATGACTGGAAGCTGCATTTCGGTTACAGCTTCAACCGCGAGACCTACGATGCCAGCCAGGTTCGCATTACTGGCATCAACGAAGCCAAGGGCACCCTGACCCGCAGTATCGATGGCACGCACAACGCCATGAGCCGCGACCAGTTCGCCACCCTGAGCCTCAATGGCGCGGCCACCTTGGCGGGCCTGCAGAACGACCTGATGTTCGGCATCGACCACGAGGACCGCAAGATCTTTCGCGGCGACCTGATCCGCCAGAGCGCCAGGTCCACGTTCAGCTACCTGAACCCGGTATATGGCCAGGAAGTGGAGGGCACCACGGTGCGTGCCAGCGATAGCGACCAGACCGACAAGCTGCGCACCGACGCCTTGTTCGTGCAGGACGCGCTGCACTTGGACGAGCACTGGATTCTGGTCGCCGGGGCGCGCTATCAGCAATACGACCAGTACGCCGGCCGCGGCCGCCCGTTCAAGGCCAACACCGACACCAATGGCCAGGCTTGGGTACCCCATGCCGGCATCGTCTACAAGGTTGACGACCAGCTGTCGTTCTATGGCAGCTACAGCGAGTCGTTCAAGCCCAACTCCAGCATCGCCCCGTTGACTGGCGGCGTGGTACTGGATTCGTCGGTGGCACCGGAAGAGGGCAAGTCCTGGGAGCTGGGTGCCAAGCTCGACATGCCCGGCAGCCTGACCGGCACATTGGCACTGTTCGATATCACCAAGCGCAACGTGCTGGTTTCCAACTTCGACAGTGCCAGCGGCGAGACGCTTTACAGCAACGCTGGCGAAGTCAACTCGCGGGGTGTCGAACTCGACCTCACCGGCCAGCTCAGCGAGCGCTGGAGCCTGATCGGCAGCTACGCGTACACCGACGCCAAGGTCACCAAGGACCCGGACATCGAAGGGAACCGCCTGCAGAACGTGGCCCGCCACAGCGGTTCGTTGTCGGCGGTATATGACTTTGGCAGCCTGTTTGGTGGCGATCGCCTGCGTCTTGGGGCCGGGGCGCGGTATGTCGGTGAGCGGCCAGGCAACTCGACCAACACCTTCGACCTGCCCAGCTATACCGTGGCCGATGCGTTCGCCACTTACGAGACCAAGCTGGACGAACACAACGTTCGCCTGCAGCTGAACGTGAAGAACCTTTTCGACAAGGTGTATTACAGCTCAGCGGTGAACCAGTACTTCGTCGCCCTCGGCGATGCGCGACAGGTGAGCGTGTCCAGCACCTTCGAATTCTGAAGGCTGGGCAGCCAGCTGGAGCCGATGCTCGCACTCAGCCACGGACGGCGCAGCGGTACTCGCCAGGGGAGGCGCCCATGGCCTGGCGGAAGCGGTTGCTGAAATGGCTGGCGCTGGCGAACCCGCACAACAGCGCCACCTGACCCAATGGCAAGTCGCCCAGGCGCAGTAGCTGGCAAGCGCGATGCAGTCGCCGCGCCAGCAGGTACTGATGCGGCGGCAGGCCAAAACTTGTGCGGAACATTCGCGCAAAGTGGTATTCGGACAAGTTACTGCGCAGGGCCAGTTCGCCCAGGGTGATCGGTTGCTCCAGGTGCGCCTCGATATAGTCCACCAGTTGCCGACGCAGGCTAGGTGCCAACCCGCCTTTGAGCCGCAACCCGCGGCGCAGGCCAACCTGGCTGAGCACGGCATGATCGACGATGTCATGGGCCAGGCTGCTGGCCAGCAGACGCTCGGCCGGCTCATCCCAAGCCAGGGTGATCAAATGGCGAAAACGCAGCGATTGCTGGGGGTCATCGAGAAAGGTCGCCTCCTGCAGTTGCAGTTCCCGTGGTTCGCGGTCGAGCAGGCGCACGCAGCCCAAGGCGAACTGCGCCTCGCTGATATACAGGTGCGCCAGGCGGATGGCGCCGTTGACGACCCAGTTGGACTCGTGCCCGGCCGGCATGATGCACAGTTTGTCCGGCGCACCCTTGTCGGCAGGGCGCTGGCGACGGAAGGTGCCGGTGCCATCGGCGATGTAGCACGACAGGGTGTGATGGCTCGGTGCCTGATAGTCGCGTGCGTCGTCGCGGTTGCTCCACAACGCCGCCGCCAGCCCATCGCCCAGGTGCGCGCTCAGCTCCAGCCGGGCGTTGGGCGAGGCGTGCATGGCGTTGAACACTTGCAGTTGGCTCAGTGGTGTCATGGTCTGTCCTCTTGCGCTCATGCTACTGCGCCTGCGCTGCGGTGGCTGCTGTCTCAGGCGCAAAAGCGCAAGTTTGTGCAAGCGGGCAAACATCGGTCGCAAGAATACTGAGGCTCCTGGTGAGAGCGGGGTTACCCGCGAAACGCTGGGCATCGATTTCCAAAGGACCAAGGAGCCGCCACCATGAACCTGTCCCTCTACCTGCTGACCGTGCTGATCTGGGGCACCACCTGGATCGCCTTGAAGCTGCAATTGGGCGTGGTCGCCATCCCGGTGTCTATCGTCTACCGCTTCGCCCTGGCCGGCGTGATCCTGTTCGTCATCCTCCTGCTCACCCGCCGGCTGCAACCGATGGGCCGGCGCGGCCACGCTATCTGCCTCGCGCAGGGCGTGTGCCTGTTCTGCGTCAACTTCATGTGCTTTCTCACGGCCAGCCAGTGGGTTGCCAGTGGCTTGATCGCCGTGGTGTTCTCGACCGCCACCTTGTGGAATGCCCTGAATGCCCGGCTATTTTTCGGCCAGAAGATCGCCAGCAACGTGATCGGTGGTGGTGCGCTGGGTTTACTGGGGTTGGGCCTGCTGTTCTGGCCCGAGCTTTCCCACCACCAGGCCAGCCGCGAAACCTTCTACGGGCTGGGCCTGGCCCTGCTGGGCACGCTGTGCTTCTCGGCCGGCAACATGCTTTCGAGCCTGCAGCAGAAGGCCGGGCTCAAGCCCATGACCACCAATGCCTGGGGTATGGTTTATGGGGCCTCGCTGCTGGCGGTGTACTGCCTGGCCAATAGCATCCCCTTCGCCATGCAATGGGATGCTCGCTATGTCGGCTCGCTGCTGTACCTGGTCATCCCCGGCTCGGTGATCGGCTTCACCGCCTACCTTACCTTGGTCGGGCGCATGGGACCGGAGCGGGCAGCCTATTGCACCGTGCTGTTCCCGCTGGTTGCACTGAACGTGTCGGCCTTCGCCGAGGGCTATCAGTGGACAACCCCAGCACTGTTTGGGCTGCTGGCGGTGATGGCCGGGAATGTGCTGGTGTTTCGCAAAGCCAGGGCTACTGTGCACATGCCCGCTCGGTGCCTCACAAGGGGAGCAGAACGCTGAAAAACGCCTCACCTTTGGCGCTCAGTAGTGAATGACTGCGCGTGATGAAAAGTACTGAATATAAAAGCTGATTTTTAGACTGCTATTTTTGACAGTAGTTGGCTTTCATCGAGTGTGCTCCCATGTCTGCGTCGTGCCTGAATATATCGGCTGACTTTTAAGCTATGAACTGGGAGCGCAAAGATGGAAGGCGATGATGACGTACTGAAAAATAATGAAGCGTTGCCGTCGGGAAAGTTCGCGGTGCCCGCAAGTGCGCTGAGCCGGTACGAGTATGTGATGATCGGTGAGCGGCCTTGTAGAATTGTTGAGCTGAAACACCGCAAGCTATCAGCTCGACCAGAGGCAACAATCATCCACCTGTTAGGGGTGGATATATTCGATGGATCAAAAGAGACGTTAGAGCTAGGTTCGGATCAGCAGGTCTGGGTGCCTCAGGTTATCAGGGAGGAATATGAGGTAATAGACTTAATCGATTCCAATTTCAGCCTGATGGATCGACAAGGCGTTCTTCGAGATGATCTTGAGCTAACGAAAAGCTGTAACCCCGATGACCCAGAAACCGTTAGAAAGTTGTTAGAAGACACTAACGCGGATAGCCATTGTATGGCTACGGTTTGCACAGTCTTAGGTAAGGCGGTGGTTGTCGAGGTTAAATACGCTAAGGCTGGTCTGCAGCCTGGCGTTTAGGTTGTGCCGCCGGTGAAATGCTAAGAGGCGTAGTGATGGGGCGCTGTTCAAGCGCCGGTACTATCGAGTGTCGGCTGCAACGGACTGTTGTGGATCAAACTTTCTCTACATAATTTTGTAGTATCGGCATTATCCGCAACAGTCCGGTTCAGGCAGTAGATGTTGTCAGCCCTTCCACACCTGCGGGTTCACCAGATCCCGCGGCCGCTCACCGAGCAACGCCGCACGCAGGTTTTCCATCGCTCGGTTGGCCATGGCCTGTCGGGTTTCGGCTGTCGCCGAACCGATATGCGGCAAGGTCAGCGCATTGGGCAGCTTGAACAGCGGTGAGTCGCTCAGTGGTTCTTTTTCGTACACATCCAGGCCAGCGCCACGCAAGGTGCCGTTCTGCAGTGCCTCGATCAGCGCCGCCTCGTCTACTACCGGCCCTCGGGCGATGTTGATCAGAAATGCGCTCGGCTTCATCAGCTTCAGTTCGCGGGCGCCGATCAGCTTG
The DNA here is from genome assembly GCF_046230725.1 of Pseudomonas sp. KCJK9000. Taxonomy (NCBI): domain Bacteria; kingdom Pseudomonadati; phylum Pseudomonadota; class Gammaproteobacteria; order Pseudomonadales; family Pseudomonadaceae; genus Pseudomonas; species Pseudomonas sp. KCJK9000. The sequence continues at coordinate 82,746 of NZ_JBJJLN010000006.1, forward strand.
CGTGTGGCATCGGACAGCGGTACCACCAGGCAGACGAAGTCGGCTTCGGCCAGCAACTGGTCGAGGCTGCGGTACTGGGCACCCAGCGCTTGTTCCAAGGCAGGTTTGCGGCTGTTGCCGGCATAGAGGATCGGCATGTTGAAGCCGAAGTGGCCGCGGCGGGCGATGGCGGCGCCGATGTTGCCCAGGCCGACGATACCCAAGGTCTTGCCATGCACATCGCTACCAAAGTGGGTCGGCGCAACCGTGGCCTGCCAATTGCCCGCCTTGGTCCAGGCATCGAGCTCGGCGGTGCGCCGGGCGCAGCCCATGATCAACGAGAAACCCAGGTCGGCGGTGCTCTCGGTGAGCACGTCGGGGGTGTTGGTCAAGGCGATGCCGCGCTCGTTGAAATAGTCGAGGTCATAATTGTCGTAGCCGACCGAGACACTGGACACCACCTCAAGCTTGCCCGCGCCTTCGAGCTGCGCGCGGCCAAGCTTGCGTCCGGCCCCGATCAGGCCGTGGGCTTCGGGCAGGGCTTCGTTGAACTGGGCGCTGATGTCACCGAGCTTGGGGTTGGGCACGATCACATTGAAGTCTTGCTGCAGGTGCTCGGCCATGGCGGGCGTGATGCGGCTGAAGGCCAGGACGGTCTTTTTCATCGGGCGACATCTCAGGGCGGTGATTGGGCTTGATTGGTTAGCAACCTACCATTGTCCACCGCCACTGCGCAGCAGCTTTTTAGTTGGCGATCAGCAGTTCATGGGTTTTCAGGTCAGCTTCATGGGCTGCGAGAATTTCCGGTAGCGAGTTGCGCAGGTATTCGACCCATGTCTTGATCTTGGCATCCAGGTACTGACGCGACGGGTAGATGGCATACAGGTTCAGCTCTTGCAAACGGTACTCAGGCATCACCCGCACCAGGCTGCCATCGCGCAGGCCGTCGATTGCCGAGTAGATCGGCAGCACGCCCATGCCCATGCCGCTGCGGATCGCGGTTTTCATCGCATCCGCCGAGTTGACCTGGAACGGCGAGCTGGTGATGTTCACCAGTTCCTGGCCTTCCGGGCCGTCGAACAGCCATTTCTCCAGCGGGATCACCGGGCTGACCATGCGCAGGCAGGCGTGCTTGAGCAGGTCGGCCGGCTTGTGCGCAAAGCCGTGCTTGGCCACGTAGTCGGGTGAGGCGCAGACGATGCTGTAAGTGATGCCCAGGCGCTGCGAAACGAAGCCTGAGTCCGGCAGTTCGGTGGCCAGCACGATCGACACGTCATAGCCCTCGTCGAGCAGATCGGGCACGCGGTTGGCCATGGTCAGGTCGAACGTCACGTCCGGATGCGATTCACGGTAGCGGGCGATGGCATCGACCACGAAGTGCTGACCGACACCGGTCATCGAATGCACTTTCAGTTGCCCGGCAGGCCGGGCATGGGCGTCACTGGCTTCGGCTTCGGCTTCTTCGACGTAGGTGAGGATCTGTTCGCAGCGCATCAGGTACCGCTTGCCCGCCTCGGTCAGGGCGATGCGCCGCGTGGTGCGGTTAAGCAGCCGGGTTTGCAGATGGGCTTCCAGATTGGAGACCGCCCGCGACACGTTCGCGGTGGTCGTATCCAGTTGCGCCGCAGCAGCCGTGAAGCTGCCCAACTGGGCTACGCAACTGAAAGCACGCATGTTTTGCAGGGTGTCCATGGGTCACTCTCAAGATAGAGGGCAAAATTGTGTCACGAAGTAACGTAAATGTGCTTTCGACCAAAGCCGGATTATCGCTTTTTCGGTAACAAAGATTCGCAGGAATGTGCGCTTATCGCCAGTGCGGCCGGCCCCTAGAATTGCCCGGCCCCTTCACCTCTTCCTCGGGAAATCGCAGCAGTGCCGCGTCGCATCATCAGAACGCTCCACGTGTTCAGTGCCTGTGCCCTTAGCATTACCTTGAGCGGCTGTATCGGAACCGGGGGCATCGCCCCACACAGCAAGCCTCTACAAGCCAATACCCTGACCACAGACGCCGCCATTGGCCAAGCTGCCAGTGATGCGCACTGGCCTGAGCAGCGCTGGTGGCAGGCTTACGCAGACCCGCAGCTGGATCGTTGGATCGACCTCGCCCTGGCCGGTAGCCCGAGCCTGGCCATGGCGGCGGCCCGTGTGCGTGAAGCCAAGGCCATGGCTGGGGTGGTGGAAGCGGCAGAAAAGCTTCAGGCCAATGGCCAGGCCACACTCAAGCGCCACAACTGGCCCGAAGATCAGTTCTACGGCCCAGGCGCGCTGTCGGGTGCCAACACCTGGGACAACAACGCCGCCATTGGGTTGAGCTATGCCCTGGACCTGTGGGGCCGTGAGCGCAATGCCAGCGAGCAGGCCTTGGACCAGGCCCACATGAGCGTGGCGCAGGCCCGCCAGGCCCAGCTCGAACTGCAGAACAACATCGTGAAGGCCTACATACAATTGAGCCTGCAGTTTGCCCGGCGCGATATCGTCAAGGCTGAACTGCAGCAACAGGAGCAGATTCTGGCCTTGGCCGAGCGGCGCCTGGACGGCGGCATTGGCACCCATTTCGAAGTCAGCCAGGCCCAAGCGCCGCTGCCCGAAACCCATCGCCAGCTCGATAGCCTGGACGAGGAGATCGCCCTGACCCGTAACCAGTTGGCGGCATTGGCCGGGAAAGGCCCAGGGGAGGGCGCGCAGTTGCAGCGGCCCACTTTGGCCCTCGCGGCACCGCTGAAACTGCCTTCTAAGCTGCCGGCCGAGTTGGTCGGTCAGCGCCCGGATGTAGTCGCCAGCCGCTGGCAGGTCGCGGCCCAGGCACGTGGCATCGATGTCGCCCACGCTGCTTTTTTCCCCAACGTCGACCTGGTGGGCAGCCTGGGCTTCATGGCCACAGGGGGTGGCCCGCTGGCGTTTCTGACCGGGCGCAAATTCAATTACAGCGTCGGCCCTGCGATCAGCCTGCCGGTCTTCGATGGTGGCCGCTTGCGTTCGCAACTGGGCGTTGCCTCGGCGGGGTATGACGTGGCCGTGGCGCGCTACAACCAGACAGTGATCGGCGCACTGAAGAACATCTCTGACCAGCTGATCCGCCGGGAGTCGATGAAGCAGCAGGCCCATTTGGCCGCCGAGTCGGTGGCGGCTGCGCAAAAAACCTACGACATCGCCATGGTGGCCTTCCAGCGGGGCCTGACCGACTACCTCAATGTGCTCAATGCACAGACCTTGCTGTTGCGCCAACAGCAGGTGCAGCAGCAGGTGCAGGCCGCCCGCCTGATCGCCCATGCCGACCTGGTCACCGCCCTGGGCGGCGGTTTGCAGGCGGGCCAGGATGTGCCCACGCAAGAGCGCCAAATAGCGCCGAAAACCCCGGCCACCCTGGCGATTTTCGACCCGCAGGCGGACCACGCCGAATGAGCATGTTGAGTCTGCCAATGCGCTGGCTGCAGCGCCTGGAGTGGCGCCGGGGCTTTTTTGCCTGGGTGCGCACCGATGGGGTCACCTGGGTCTACATCTTCAAGGTGCTGGCGGCGGCTTTCATCACCTTGTGGCTGGCGATGCGCCTGGAGTTGCCGCAACCACGCACGGCAATGATCACCGTATTCATCGTCATGCAGCCACAGAGTGGCCATGTGTTCGCTAAAAGCTTCTACCGGGTACTGGGGACTCTGGCCGGGTCAGTGATGATGGTCGCGTTGATCGCCCTGTTCCCGCAGAACACCGAGCTTTTCTTGCCGAGCCTGGCCGTGTGGGTCGGGTTGTGCTCCGCTGGCGCCATGCGCTACCGCACCTTTCGTGCCTATGGCTTCGTGCTCGCCGGCTACACCGCAGTGATGATCGGCCTGCCTGTGCTACAGCATCCGGACCAGGCGTTCATGGCGGCGGTTTGGCGAGCGTTGGAAATCGCCCTGGGCATTATGGTGTCGACCTTGGTTAGCGCTGCGATCTTGCCGCAATCGGCCAGCGCTGCCATGCGCAACGCGTTGTACCAGCGCTTTGGCGTGTTCGCCGCTGTGGTGGTGCAAGCCTTGCGCGGCGACAGCCAGCGTGAGTGGTTCGAAAGCAGCAACGTGCGCTTCGTCGCCGAAGCGGTGGGGCTGGAGAGCCTGCGCAATGTCACCGCCTTCGAAGACCCGCACATGCGTCGGCGCTCGGGCCGGTTGGTGCGCATGAACAGCGAGTTCATGGCCATCACCACGCGCTTCAACGCTTTACATCGCCTGTTGGAACGCTTGCGCGCCCGTGGGCCGCTGCAGATCGTCGGCGCCATCGAACCGGGCCTGGAAACCTTGGGGCAGTTGCTACAGCCGTATGTGGGCCGGGCCCTGACCGATGCCGATGCGCTACGCCTGACGCTGGAGCTGGCAGCCTACAAGGAAGGCCTGCAGGCACAGGTACGTAGCCTGCGCGCCGATTACCTGGCAACCGGCCCCAGCGAAGCCGACCTGCTCGATTTCCACACGGCGTTCGAGCTGCTTTATCGCTTTGTCGACGAGATGTATAGCTACGCCCAAACCCATGCCTCGCTGGCCGCGCACAGGCACGAGCGCGAGCAGTGGGACGAGCCCTATGTGGCGCAGACCAGTTGGCTGGTATCGCTGGCTGCCGGTGTGCGGGCCTCGGCGGTATTGTTGCTGCTGGGCAGCTACTGGCTGCTGAGCGACTGGCCCAGCGGCGCCATGATGACCCTGGTGGCCACTGTGACCGTGTGCCTGTCGGCGGCTTCGCCGAACCCCAAGCGCATGTCGTTCCAGATGGCCTGTGGTACGGCGGTCGGTGCCTTCGTCGGCTTTTTCGAAACGTTTTTCGTGTTCCCCTGGATCGACGGCTTCCCCCTGCTATGCATGGTGCTGGCGCCGGTTTTCGTATTGGGTGCGTTTCTCTCATCGCGGCCGGCGTATGCAGGTTACGGCATCGGCCTGCTGGTGTTCTTCTCCATCGGTTCTGTGCCGAACAACCTGACCGCTTTCGACCCCTACGGCTTCATCAATGACTACATAGGCATGGTCATCGGCATGTTCGTTTGCGCCGCGGCGGGTGCGATCATTCTGCCGCCCAACAGCCGCTGGTTGTGGAGTCGCCTGGAGCAGGCGTTGCGCGAGCAGGTGCTGTTCGCCATCAGCGGGCGCCTGCGCGGCATAGGCTCGGCCTTCGAGAGTCGCACCCGCGACTTGCTGCACCAGGCGTATGGCCTGGCGGCCGGCAAGCCGCAGGTGCAGAGCCAATTGATGGGCTGGATGTTCACGGTGCTCGAGATCGGCCATGCCATCATCGAACTGCGCAAGGAGCAGGCCCTCGCGCCGATCCACCCGGCCTACGCCGAGTCGCAGCCTTGGCGCCAGGCGATCCGTGTCATGGGCCGTGCCTTGGCGCGCTTGTTCTTGCAGCCCAACGCCAGCAACCACGAGCGGGCATTGGTCGCGGTGGACCACGCCATTGCGCGCGTGCAGGCCACCGACGAGCCGTTCGCCCGGCATTTCGACACCTCGGTGCTGCGCCGCGCGCAAAGCTACCTGCACTTCATCCGGTCCTCTTTGTTGGACCCACAGTCGCCATTGGCACCTGCCAAAGGAACACCTCATGCCCCGTGAAATCGCCTTCCATGGCGTTTATATGCCCACCATGACCCTGATATTCCTGTTCGCCCTGGGCCTGGCCTGGGGCCTGGACCGGTTCATCGCCAGCCATGATGGTTATCGCTTTTTCTGGCACCCGGCGCTGTTGCGCCTGAGCCTGTTCGTCTGCCTGTTCGGCGCCTTGGCGCTGTCGCTCTACTGGTGAGAAACCTTCGATGAAAAAGTTCTTCAGCCTGATCGCCACCTTGCTGGTACTGACCGCTGCCGTGGTGATCGGTCGCCAGTTGTGGCTGCATTACATGACCACGCCATGGACCCGTGACGGCCGTGTCCGGGCCGATATCATCAACGTCGCCGCCGATGTGCCCGGTTATGTAGTAGACGTGCCAGTCAAGGACAACCAGCGGGTGAAGAAGGGCGACCTGTTGATCCAGATCGACCCGGAGCACTACCAGTTGGCGGTCGACCAAGCCAAGGCGCTGGTCGCTTCGCGCAAGGCCACCTGGGAAATGCGCAAGGTCAACGCCAAACGCCGCGCCGACCTGGACAACCTGGTGATCTCCAAGGAAAACCGCGACGACGCCAGCAACATCGCCAATGCCGCGCAGGCCGATTACCAGCAGGCCCTGGCCGAACTGGCGGCAGCCGAATTGAACCTCAAACGCACCCATATCGTCGCCACGGTGGACGGTTACGTGACCAACCTGAACATCCACAACGGGGACTATGCCCGCACCGGTGAAGCGGTGATGGCGGTGGTCGATGAGCATTCGTTCTGGGTGTATGGCTTTTTCGAGGAGACCAAGCTGCCCCATGTGCAGGTCGGCGATCAGGCCGAGTTGCAGATGATGAGCGGCGAGCGCCTCAAGGGGCATGTGCAGAGCATCGCCCGCGGCATTTACGACCGCGACAACCCACAGAGCCGTGAGCTGATCGCCGATGTGAACCCGACCTTCAACTGGGTGCGCCTGGCGCAGCGGGTGCCGGTTCGCATTCACATCGATGAAGTGCCGGATGGGTTTTTGTTGGCGGCGGGGACGACCTGTACGGTAGTGGTGACGCCAAGTTCGCCTTGAGCAATGTGTTGTCGGTGAGATCGAGCGCCGCCCCCACCAACACCGGCACCTCGACTCGGTCAATAACCTTCGCACTGATCGACGGATCCAGTAGCCGCCCCAGCCTGGAAAGATGGCGATGGCCCATGATGATCAGTTCGCAGTTCAGCGCTTGCGCCTTGGCGACGATTGCCTCCACCGGCTGCCTTGCAACCAGGTAGCCCTGGCTGCTGAAACCGGCCTGCTGCAGGTGCTGAACGGCTTCGGCCACAGCGCGCTCGCCCTGGCGCTGTTCCTCGCACGCAGCGGGGTATTCTTCAAGCTCCTGGGCTGTGTAGGGCGCGGGTTTGTCGTGCACAGTGAAGGTCGTGTCGATGGCCAGCAGTACGTGCAACTCATGGTCACCGGGGCGGCAGTAGCGGCTGGCGAGGGTGAGCAGGGCCGCGCAGGCAGGGGAGGCGTCGATGGCGATCAGAACGGGGCTGGGCATACGGGCTCCTCTTGGAAACAGGTTTTATGCAACGACTGGCCTCTCGCCGGTCTACCCGCGAAAAGGCCATACCCGATTCTTCGCTCATTTCACCTACTGAATAAACACTCTTTTACGCATTAGCGCATTGCATCTGGTGCAATCCACCAACCTGCTACCATCGCTTTTCACACAGTGCTAACGGAAAAAACGGCCATGCAACTCCCGGACATGAACCTGCTCGTGGCCCTCGATGCACTGCTCGATGAAGGCAGCGTAGTGGGCGCCGCACAGCGCATGAATCTCAGCCCGGCGGCAATGAGCCGTACCTTGGGGCGTATTCGCGATGCTTTGGGCGATCCGATTCTGGTCCGGGCCGGCCGTGGCCTGGTGCCAACGCCACGGGCGTTGGCCCTGCGCGAACAGGTGGCGGCATTGGTGGAGCAGGCCGGGGAAGTGTTCCGCAGCGCCGATGAAGTCGACCTGCGTCGCCTGGACCGGGCTTTCAACATTCGCACCAATGACCTGTTCATCGCCTTGTATGGCGCCCAACTGCTACGGCGCATGCATGAGCAGGCGCCGCGCACGGTACTGCGTTTCGTCCCGGAAAGCCCAGGTGGCGATGACGACAGCGTGCTGCGGGTTGGGCACACCGACCTGATCATCAGCTCGACCGTCGACCTTGGCCCCGAGATCAAGGTGCAGAGCCTGTTCCAGACTTATTACGTTGGCCTGGCTCGGCGCGATCACCCAATTTTCGACCAACCTATCACTGCGCAAAGCTTTGCCAGTTACCCACAGATCAGCGTCTCCCGCCGTGGCCGGGCCAACGGCCCGATCGACGTGGAGCTCGCCAATTTCAAAGTGCGTCGACGGGTTGCGCTGATTACCCCAAGCTTCCACTCAGCGTTGTTCTCGCTGCCAGATTCCGACCTGATTCTGCCGATGCCGGCAAACATCCTTAACAGCGTTCACAAGCTTGGGCTGCCGTTACGCTCGTTCGAGATCCCGGTGCCGTTGGAGCGGGTCACCGTTCTGCAAGCCTGGCATCCGCGCATGCACAATGACCCCGCCCATCGCTGGTTACGGCAGACACTGAAAGCCTGCTGCAGCGTCGACCCTTGAGCCCGATTGCGTCTGGCGCAATGTAGAACTGCCGAGAAGTCAGTTTTCGTCAGCATTCGAGCTTTTTAGACTTACTCCAGTCGCAATTATGTTGCTGGAGATTTCTACCGTGAATGCCTTGTCCGCCCCAGTTGCCCAAACCACTGCCGGCCCCGCGCCAGCAGTTTTTGGCCTGCGGGTAGTGGTTGGGTTGTTCGGTGTATTGCTCGCTGTTTTGTGTGCTGGGCTTAACGAGTCGGTGACCAAGATTTCGCTTGCCGATATCCGGGGGGGCATGGGTATCGGTGCAGACGAAGGTGCGTGGCTGCTAGCGGTGTACAGCGCTGCATCGGTTAGCGCCATGGCCTTCGCACCGTGGCTGGCCACCACCTTCTCCCTGCGCCGCTTTACCCTGAGCGCCATTGGGCTGTTCGCCGTGCTGGGCTTGCTGCAGCCGTTTGCGCCCAACCTGCACAGCCTGATGCTGTTGCGCGTGCTGCAGGGGTTGGCTTCTGGCGCGTTGCCGCCGATGCTGATGAGTGTGGCCCTGCGCTTTCTGCCGCCAGGCATCAAGGTTTATGGCCTGGCGTGTTATGCCTTGACCGCGACCTTCGGGCCTAACCTGGGCACACCGCTGGCGGGCCTGTGGACCGAGTACGTCGGTTGGCAGTGGGCGTTCTGGCAGATCATTCTACCCTCGGCCTTGGCCATGTTCTGCGTCGGCTGGGGCTTACCGCAGGACCCTCTGCGCCTTGAGCGCTTCAGGCAGTTCGACTGGCGTGGGGTGCTGCTGGGCTTGCCGGCGATCAATTGCGTCGTGCTCGGCCTGTCGTTGGGTGACCGCTGGGGCTGGTTAGAATCCACTCTGATCTGCTGGTTGCTGGGCGGTGGCGTGCTGTTGCTGGCGCTGTTTCTGTTCAATGAATGGTCGGAGCCGTTGCCATTCTTCCAACTGCGCATGCTGCAGCGGCGCAACCTCAGTTTTGCCCTGGTGACCCTGGCCGGGGTGTTGATCGTATTGTCCGGTGTGGGCAGCATCCCGTCGGCGTACTTGGCGCAGATCCAGGGGTACCGGCCGGCGCAGACCAGCCCGCTGATGCTGCTGGTGGCCATGCCGCAGTTGCTGGCGCTGCCGTTGACCGCAGCGCTGTGCAACATCCGCGCAGTGGACTGCCGCTGGGTACTGGCCGTGGGCCTGGCCATGCTGGCGGCGTCCTGTATGGGCAGCAGCCTGTTGACCAGCCAATGGGTACGGGGCGACTTCTACCCGTTCTACCTGCTGCAGGTCTTCGGCCAACCGATGGCCGTGCTGCCCTTGCTGATGCTCTCCACCAACGGCATGAGCCCACAGGAGGGCCCGTTCGCCTCCAGTTGGTTCAACACGGTCAAAGGCTTGGCCGCCGTGATTGCCGGGGGCTTGCTGGATGCCTTGGGCACCCTGCGTCGGCACTTTCATTCCAACCACCTGGTGGACAGCCTGGGTAATGCCCCGCTGCTCGACGACAACGCAGCCGGCCTTGCCAAGCGCGTGCACGAGCAGGCCCTGGTGCTCACATCGGCCGACCTTTACCTGGTCATGGCCGGCGTGGCCGTGGCCCTGATCTGCCTGATTCCTTTCGTGCCTACTCGGGTCTATCCGCCGCGCGCGGTGGCTTGAACCCTGGATGAATTCGAGACACTGAACATGACCAATCACCGCAAAACTCTCGTTATCGGCTCGGTGCTCGCTGTGGCCGTACTCGCCGCGCTGGTCGGCCCATGGCTGTTGGGCAGCGATCACCGCCAGCGGACCAACGATGCCTACGTGATCGCCGACTACACCGTGGTTGCGCCCAAGGTGTCGGGCTTTATCAAGCAGGTGCTGGTGGAGGACAACCAGCAGGTCAAGGCCGGTCAGTTGCTGGCGACCATCGATGCCCGTGACTATGAAGCTGCGCTGGATGCCGCTCAGGCTCAGTTGTTGGTAGCCAAGGCGCAGAGCGCCGATGCCCGCGCCACCCTCGAACGCCAGGGCGCATTGATTGCCCAGGCGCAGGCGGCGGTGACGGCGGCCCAGGCCGAAGCCTCGTTCGCTGACCACGAGGTGCACCGCTACAGCCGCTTGGCTGAACAGGGCGCGGGGACCGTGCAGAATGCTCAGCAGGCGCGCAGCAGGGTCGACCAGGCCCGTGCCCGGCTGGCCAACACCCAGGCGGCGCTGCTGGCCACCCGTAAGCAGGTGGACATCCTCACGGCCCAGGTGGCCAGCGCCGATGGCCAGCTCAAGCGCGCCGAGGCCGGATTGGAGAAAGCCCAGTTGGATCTGTCTTACACCCGCATCACTGCACCGGTCGATGGCATGGTCGGGGAGCGCGCACTGCGCGTGGGGGCGTTCGTCAACCCGGGCGCACGCCTGCTGTCGGTGGTGCCGCTGCAGCAAGCCTATGTGGTAGGCAACTTCCAGGAAACCCAGTTGACCCACGTCCAGCCCGGCCAACCGGTGAGCATCAGTGTGGATACGTTCTCCGGTGCCACCCTCAAGGGTCGCGTGCAGAGTATCGCCCCGGCCACCGGCGTGACCTTCGCTGCGGTCAAACCCGATAACGCAACCGGCAACTTCACCAAGGTAGTGCAACGCATACCGGTGAAGATCGTCTTCGATGATGGCCAGCCACTGTTTGAACGCCTGCGGGTGGGCATGTCGGTGGAGGCCACCATCGATACCGAAGGCGATAGCCTGGCGAGCCAAGAGGTCACGGCGCGATGAAGCCTGCCTTACGCTTGAGCCCGTTGTTTCTGGCTGCGGTGATGGCCGGCTGCACCCTCGGCCCGGACTTCCAGCGCCCCGACACCCCTGCGCCGCAGCACTGGGCAGCGTTGCAAGGTGAAGCCGCTGCGAGCCAGCCGCAAGCCGAACCGCTGCAACTGCGCTGGTGGGAGACCTTTAACGACCCACGCCTGAGCGCGCTGATCCAACGTGTTGCCGATAACAACCTGGACTTGCAGATGGCCAGTGCGCGCTTGCTGCAAAGCCGCGCTCTGCGTAACACCGTGGCAGCGGATCAGACGCCATCGGTCGCTGCCAACGCCAGTTACAGCCGCGCCCGCAACAGTGCCGAGGGCCTGAGCGATCCCTCCGGGAATGCCGGTCACTCAGCTTTCAACCTTTGGCAGGGCGACCTGGTCGCTGGCTGGGAGCTGGACCTGTGGGGCCGGGTGCGGCGCCAGGTGGAAGCGGCCGACGCTACCGTGCAGGTGGCCGAGAACGATCGGCGCAGTGTGCTGCTGGCGCTGCTGGCCGAAACTGCCGGCAACTACATTCAGCTGCGCGCGGTCCAACACACCCTGGAAGTCACCCGCGACAACCTCAAGGTTGCTGAACATAGCCTCAAGCTCTCCCAGGACCGCCAGGCCGAAGGCGTCGCCACGCGCTTGGACGTGGCCCAGGCCAGCGCTCAGGTCGCGTCCATCCAGGCACGCCTGCCAAGCCTTGAGGCCAGGCGTGACGACCTGATCAATGCCCTGAGCCTGCTCGCCGCCCAGCCGCCGCGCAGCTTGCAGGCCGAGTTGCTGCCGGCTGCCCAGTTGCCTGCACCGCAGCAGAGCTTCGCCATTGGTCTGCCGTCCGAGCTGGCCGAGCGGCGCCCAGACATCCGCAAGGCCCAGGCGCGCCTTCATGCAGCCACCGCCAGTATTGGAGTGGCCAAGGCTGATTTCTACCCGAGCATTCGGCTGTCAGGCAATGTCGGTTTCCAGGCCATGCAACTTGCGGATTTCGGTGCCTGGGATTCGCGTCGCTTCGCCTTCGGCCCCCAGTTGTCGCTGCCAATCTTCGAGGGTGGCCGGCTCAAGGGCACCTTGGAGCTGCGCGAGGCGCAGCAGCAGGAGGCGGCGTTGAACTATCGCAATGTGGTGCTCAATGCCTGGCACGAAATCGACGATGTGCTACGCCTTTACAACGCCAGTCAATTACGCCGCGATCACTTGGCAGAGGCGGTACGACAGAACCGCATCGCCCTGGAAACCGCCCAGCGTCAGTACGTCGAAGGGGCGGTGGATTTTCTCAATGTGCTGAGCGTGCAGGGGGCCCTGCTGGCTAGCGAAGAGCAATGGATCGACAGTTCGGCCGCGGTGTCCCAGGCGCTGGTCGGCTTGTACAAAGCCCTGGGCGGCGGCTGGCAGGCGTTCGATGAACAACCCCAGCATTCTCATGGTTGAGGAGCAGCACACATGCATATTTCCTTGAACGGTAAGCGGGCCATCGTCAGTGGTTCCACAGCAGGCATCGGCCTGGCCATCGCCATGGGGCTGGCCGAAGCAGGCGCAGAGGTGGTGCTCAACGGACGCACTCAAGTTCGTGTCGACGCAGCCCTCAAGGCGGTTCGCGAACGGGTGCCACACGCGCGCATCATCGGCATCGCCGCTGACCTTGGCACTGCGCAGGGTGCACAGCAGCTGTTCGGCCAGGTGCCGCACACCGATATTCTGGTCAACAACCTTGGCATCTTCGAGCCCAAGCCATTCTTCGAGATCGATGATGCCGATTGGCAGCGCTTCTTCGACGTCAATGTGCTCAGCGCAGTGCGCTTGTCGCGCCATTACGCGCAAGGTATGGCCGAGCGCAAGTGGGGGCGAGTGATTTTCCTGTCCAGCGAGTCGGCACTGCAGATCCCCACTGAAATGGTTCACTACGGCATGACCAAGACCGCGCTGCTGGCGGTGTCCCGCGGGCTGGCCGAAACCTTGGCCGGCACGGGCGTCACGGTGAATTCGGTGCTGCCGGGGCCGACCCGCTCGGAGGGTGTGGGCGATTTCTTTGCCAAGCTTGCGCAAGAGCAGGGTGTGTCCACCGATGAGCTGGAAGCCAGTTTCCTGGCCGAGCACCGGCCGACTTCATTGCTCAAGCGGCTGGCGACAGTGGAGGAAGTGGCGAACATGGTGGTGTATCTGGCCTCCCTGCAGGCCAGTGCCACCACTGGAGCTGCCTTGCGAGTCGATGGCGGAGTCTTGCGTTCCATCGCCTGATTTGCTTCGAAGAAGCCGACGCCGATTTCAAAGCGGGCGCAGCAGGCCGAAGCGCTTGCGCAGGGCCCAGTCCAGCAGCCGCCGTGGCAGCAGTCGGGCCATCAACGGCAATGCCGTGCTGCCGTTGCCCAAGCGCACCAACGGCGGCACAGGCGCTTTGCCGACGGCTGCCAGCACGCCCTTGGCAAATTCGGCCGCTGGCGTAGGTTTGTCCTGCGAGGCGCGTGCCCGGGCCTGCACATGCTCGCGCAGCGGCCACCATGCCGAGTCCGCCGCCAGCACCTGATCCGCCTGGCGCTGGGCATTGCTGGCAAATTGCGAGGCAATGGCTCCGGGCTGCACTTGCATCACTTGGATGCCGAACGGCGCAAGCTCAAGGCGCAGCGCATCGCTCAGGGCATGCACGGCAGCCTTGGACGCACAGTAGGCGCCTGCGAATGGGGTGACCAGCACCCCGGAGACGCTACCAATATTGACCACCAGCCCTCGCGCACGACGCAGCAGTGGGAACAGTGCGCGGGTGACCCCGACGACCGCGAACACGTTGGTGTCGAATTGCTGGCGCAGGGCATCGACGCCGCCATCGAGCAGCGGGCCCATGGCGCCGTAGCCGGCATTGTTGATCAAGACGTCCAGGCCACCAAGCTGTGTTTGCAGCTCATCGGCCAAGCGCGCGAGGGCTTGTTCGTCGTTGACGTCCAGCTGCCTTGCGGTGAAGCCGGCAGCGGACAGTTGTTCGACATCTTCAGGCTTGCGAGCCGTGGCCCACACATCATGGCCGGCATCGCGAAAGGCATCGGCCAGGGCGCGGCCGATGCCGCTGGAACAACCGGTGATCAAAACGCTGGGCATAGGGAGAGCCTTCGATTAATTGGCGAATGAGCCTTGCAGGTGTTCTGCGCGAAATTCCAGGGTTTGTGGCCGATACCCGCTGCGCAGCGGTGGCAAAGGCAGGCAGTCAGTCCACTCGGCGCCTGGCTGCAGCTCGCCTGGCCCGCGGTAGCGCGGTGCGTTGTAGCTAGCCTCTGCAAGGTTAACGGTGTCGCCCGGCGCATACGCGGCCACCCGCCAATGCAGTTCGGTCAGTGGCACCTGATTACCGTTTTTCATGTGTACCAGCAGGGCTCGGTCGGCAGGGCATTGTTGCGGCGCGTAGCTCAGGCGCAGGTCAAGGCGTGCCAGCTGCGCGGTTTCGCGATTGTCCTGCCAGGCCACCAGCAGTGCCACCAGCCCCAGCCCACAAACGGCCGCCAGGGAGATCGGCAGGGCCTTGGCGGGGTAGCGCAACAGCAGCACCAGCCAAGTGAGAACGAGCAGTGCGCCGATGATCATGGCCAAGAGGTCTCCTGATTGCCTTGAACACATGGTAGCGATAAAGCGAGTTGTTCTGGAAGCGCCGGCAGTTTAGCGGCTCAGAGTCGTCGAGTAGGGGGGCGAGCCTGGTATTTTTGCCAGTTGTGACGTTCGGGAGGCTGTCATAGTGTGATTTCGTCTGACATAGCCTGAAAGTTTTTTACGAACGTTAATCTTGTAGATGAGGAACTCATGATGGCTTCCAGCGAACAAGGGACCGGAATTAAACTTGAGCAGCAAATGAGCAAGTTTGGACTGAGTGCTGAAAAAAAACTTAATCTACCGGGGCGAGCAGAGGGCACGTTTAAACCGGCCATTCTTTCGAGAGACACGTTCACAACCAATGAAATTCGCGTCACGCAAAAGACATTCCCGCTGTTCGTGGTAGCTGTACAGAACTTTACGGATGATAAGGGCTTTCAGGGTGAATTGGGCGTGGCTTTTTATATAACCGGTACTGCCGAGGCACCTACAGCCGTAAACGCGTTCATTGTGAAGGGCTCTATGGCGCATATCGATACAAGCCCGAACGTTAAAGCAGCTGTGAAAAATGGCGTGCTCACACTGGATTTCGAATTCGAGACCTGGCTCCTTAACGTTCAACATAAAGCGGCGGGTACGTTGGAAGTCGATCTGTCCTAACTCGCACCTTGACCCGTTCAAAGCAAGCAGGCACCGCAACGGTGCCTGCTCGTGTTGGTTATTGGGCAATCGTCTTGACGGACACCCCCCGCTCGACGGGTGTCGATGTGCGTCCATACACGTCTTCGAAACGTTCGATGTCGTCCTCGCCCAGGTAGCTGCCCGATTGCACCTCAATGATCTCCAGAGGGATCTTGCCTGGGTTGCGCAGGCGGTGAACCGAGGCGATCGGAATGTAGGTCGACTGGTTTTCGGTGAGCAGGAACACATTCTCGTCACAGGTCACCTCGGCCGTGCCGGAGACCACGATCCAGTGCTCGGCACGGTGGTGGTGCATCTGCAGCGACAAGCTGGCGCCGGGCTTGACGGTGATGTGCTTGACCTGGAAGCGCCCGCCCATGTCCACCGAGTCGTACGAGCCCCAAGGGCGGTAGACTTCCAGGTGGTTCTGGGTTTCGCTACGGCCCTGCTCGTCGAGTGTCTTGACCATCTGCTTGACGCCCTGGACCTTGTCCTTGTGGGCGATCATCATCGCGTCCTTGGTCTCGACCACCACGATGTTCTCAAGGCCGATCACCGATACCAGCTTGCCGTTGCCATGGATCATGCAGTTGCGGCTGTCCTGCACCACCACGTCGCCTTTGGTGACGTTGCCGTCGGCGTCCTTGTCGTGCACCTCCCAAAGCGACGACCAGCAGCCCACATCGCTCCAGCCTGCCGACATCGGCACCACGCAGGCACGCTGGGTCTTCTCCATCACCGCGTAGTCGATCGAGTTGTCCGGGCAGCAGGCGAAGGTGGCCTCGTCGATGCTCAGCACATCGTCATCTTCGCTGCTGCGCTCAAGGGCCAGTACGCAGGTGTCATAAATGTCCGGGTCGTGTTTTTTCAGCTCTTCGAGGAAGCGGCTGGCGCGGAACAGGAACATGCCGCTGTTCCAGAAGTAGCCGCCCGCGGCGACGAACTCGGCAGCGCGCTTTTCATCGGGTTTTTCGACGAACTGGGCAACTCGGGCCACGCCTTCAGGCAGCAGCGCATCCTGGCTGGAGCGGATGTAGCCGTAGCCGGTTTCCGGCTTGGTCGCCGGCACCCCGAACAGCACCATCTCGCCGCGCTCGGCGGCCACGGTGGCCAAGGCCAAGGCGCGTTGCAGGGCCTTTTGGTCATCGATCACATGGTCGGCGGGCAGCACCAGCATCAGTTCGTCGCGGCCCTCGTTGACCAGTTTCATGGCTGCCAAAGCTACCGCTGGCGCAGTATTGCGGCCAAACGGCTCCATCAGGATGCCTTGGGTCTGCAGGTTCAGGGCAGCGAGCTGCTCCTGAACGATGAACTTGTGATCCTTGTTGCAGACCACGACCGGGCTGTCCATGCCCTCGAAGCGCAAGCGCTCGAGGGTTTGCTGGAACAGGGTGTTTTCCCCGGTCAGCGCCAGGAACTGTTTGGGGAACTGCTTGCGCGACAAAGGCCACAGACGCGAACCGCTACCACCAGAAAGAATTACCGGGATCATCGTGTTTCTCCAATAGTCGTTATGAGGCAGGGGGATCAGTTGCTAGCCACGGGGCGAGTTACCCACACCGGCGACAAGTTGCTGCCGGAACCCGTTACGTACAGCACGGCCGCTTCGCCACGCTCCAGGGCGACCGGTTTGAGGTCGCTGACTTTCTTGTTGCCCTCGAACAAGGCCAGGTTGACCTTGACCGGATTGATTTCCCGCTCGCCGCGGCCTTTGGTGGCCACCGATGGCACCACTTCGGTCTTGCCGTCGGCAGTTTTCAGGGTCAGGGCCTGGTCGCTGAGGTTCTGCACCCGCACCAAAGCCTTTTGCTTGTTCTTGAACGGCGGCTCTTCGATCAGCTGCGGGTTGCCGCTGCTGCTGTTGACCAGGGTGTAGTACTTGTCGGCGGCCAGTTGCACCGGCACGCTCTTACCGCCTACCTGGGCGGTGTAGTCGCCACCGGGCAGGAAGCTGAAGTCGCTGCTGGCCTGGGCGCCAACCTGCTTGATCTGGGTGTTGCCCACGCTGGCTGCAGCCGGTGCGCTGGCCGCGTTATACAAACGCACGAAGCTCGAACCCTTGGGCGCGCTTGGGCCATACAGCGCGGCGTCGGCTCCGGCGAACGCCTGCATGGACGCCAGGGAAAGGCCGGCCGCGAGGGTGAGGGCTTTGGCAATGGAAGTTTTGGTAGTCATGTGCATTTCCTCTCTATCGATCAGTGGTGCGTCCGGGTGGACGACATGGCCAGGTTTTCTTCGGATTTACGGTTGTGCTTGAGCTGCGCGACCCACTGCGGGTCGAAGCTGCTGAGGTCGCTGGTCATCGGCAGATAACGTTCGGGGAATTCCCACACCACAACCTGGGGCGGGGCGTTTTTGAAGGCATCGCTTTGCAGGTACTTGAGCATCGGCAGCAATGGGCCGTGGCCGTCTTCGGCGTAATTGGCGACATCGCTGTGCAGCGCCTGCTGCAAAGCGCCGAGGAAGTTCCAGTGCGCATTGGCGCTGTAGCTGGTGCCCACCAGGGCCACCGGGATCTGGGTATCGGCGAACAGCGCGTCGCCGCCGGCAGCATCAGCTTCGGCCGGGCGAGTGGTGAGTTGTTGCAGATTGTCCGGAGCCGGCAGCAGGTCGCTGAACAGTGGGTCCAGCGGCAGGAAGTTGGTCAGGTCGCCCTTGTAGGGAGCGGTGCTGCCAGCGTCGGTGATGAACGCCTGAGGCTCGCCGTCGAGTAGGCGCTGACGGCTGACCGCATCTGCCAGCGTCTGGGCCGCGACTTGCGCGCCCATCGGCGTCCAATGGGTGTCGGTACGCAAGAACACTTGGCCGCGAGCTTTGGCCTGCTCCAGTGCGGGCATCAGATCGGGGGCGAACACATTGGCCTGACGCGCCTGGGCATGGAAGCGGTTGTACAGCTGATCGTGCAGGCTGGCCGGTTGCTGTTTGCCGATGTATTCGGCATACACCCGCGCCTTGGCCGGGATGATCGCCAGCACCAAGTGGCTACCGTGCTTGCGCAGGGTGTCGCGCACGCCTTGGATCAATGCAAGGTTCTCCTGCATCTGCTGCTCGGCATTGGCAGTAGGCTTGAACTCTTCGTCAGTGAACAGCCACTGATCCCGGCCCAAGACCACACCAGGGCGGCCTTCGTTGAACAGTTTGAAGTCCAGGGCAGCCCAAAGGTTGGTGCCCAGGCGCTTGATGGGGAACTGCTCGTCGTAGTGGGTCTCCGCCGCCTTGGCCAGCTTGCCGTTGAGCAGGGTCATCTGCTGGGTACGGTGAAAGCCTTCAAAACCGCCTGTGGACCACACGCCCATGCCTACCAGCAGGCCAAGGAACGACAGGGAGTAAGTGATGCGTAATGTCCGGTTCATGGCATGCCCCTCAGAACTGGAAGTACAGGAACGGCGAGTAGCTCTGTGCCGAAAGCTTGAGGATCGAGGCTGCGAACAGCAGCAGGATCAGCGCGCGCGTCATCACCCGGGCCCAGTCCAGGCCGATCGAGCCATCGGCGTTGACCTGCGCCGGGCTGCGCATGGCTGCCGCTGGCGTGGCGTGGCGGTAGAAATCACGCAGGCCGAAGAACGCCAGGCTGAGGTAAGCGATCACCAGGGTCGCCACCTGCAGGCCGGTGAGCTGGGAGCGGTTGAGCTCTGACAGCTGCCACTGGCCGAAGCTGAACATGGCGCCATACATGCGGGCGGCGACGTCGAGGTTTTCGGCACGGAAGATCACCCAGCCGACCACCACCAGCAGGAAGGTGACGGCCCATTTCACCGGGTTGAAACGCTGTGGGTTGGTGTCGATACCCAGCGCCCGCTCGATCGCCAGCCACATGCCGTGCCAGGCACCCCAAACGATGTAGGTGAAGTTGGCACCGTGCCAAAGCCCACCGAGCAGCATGGTCAGGAACAGGTTGCGGTAGGTGTTGAAAGTGCCTTTGCGGTTGCCGCCCAGGGTGATGTACAGGTAATCGCGCAGCCAGGTGGACAGGCTGATGTGCCAGCGCCGCCAGAACTCGGTGATCGACTGGCTGATGTAGGGCTGTTTGAAGTTCTCCATGAAGCGAAAGCCCATCATCAGCCCCAGGCCGATGGCCATGTCGCTGTAGCCGCTGAAGTCGAAGTACAGCTGCGCGGTGTAGGCCAAGGCGCCAAGCCAGGCGTCACCGGTGGTGGGGTGCTGCAAGGCGAAACAGTGGTCGGCTACCACGGCCAAGGTATCGGCGATGAACACTTTCTTGATGAAGCCCTGCATGAAGCGGGTGCAGCCTTCGGAGAACTTGTCCAGGGTATGGGTACGGTTGTTGAACTGGTCTACCAAATCCTTGAAGCGCAGCACAGGGCCTGCGATCAGGTGGGGGAAGATCGCCACGAACGCCGCGAAGTCGATCAGGTTGCGTGTGGCCGGGGTGTCACCGCGATACACATCGATGATGTAGCTGATCGACTCGAAGATATAGAACGAAATGCCGATAGGCAGCAGCACGTGGGTGAGGATGAACGGCTGCATACCGAACGAGGTGATGATCGCGTTGAGGCTCTCGACACCGAAGTTGGCATATTTGAAGTAGCCGAGGATCGCCAGGTCTACACCCACGCCCAGCAGCAGCCAGCGCTGGGCTGGCTTGGTGCGCACGCCGCACGCACCCACGCGCAGGCCGATCCAGTAGTTCCACAGGGTTACGCCAGCGAACAGGGCAAGGAAGTCGACCCGCCACCAGGCATAGAAGATGTAGCTTGCGACCAGCAGCAGCAGGTTGCGATAGCGTTGCCCGCTCAAGTAGTACAGGCCGAGGAAGACCGGCAAGAACAGGAACAGGAACACGTTGGACGAGAAGACCATCCCGGTTCTCCTAGTTGTTCACAGCATCCGGGGCACAGCGCCCCCCAAACCCCCCACGCAAACGGTGAGGGATACCAAGCCACCCGAGGAGCGGGTGAACCCGCCCACACAGGGGATTACGTTACTTTTTCGATTCTGCGTTCGGGTCGTAGAGCCGGGTCACATCACCGCCCAGCCTGAAGCTGTTGAACGGTTGCATGCCGTGCTTGCGCTCGAGGGTGTCGCCCACGCAGTGGTAAAGCGCGCACCAGGGCTCGAGCCAGGAATATTTGTTGTCGACCTCCAGGTCCTTCATGTCTTGCTTCTCACCGGCACGGGCGGCAAACAGACGTGGATCGCGAGCACCGGCCAGCACGCCTTCGCCCAGGCGTTGCAAGGCAAAGTTGTTTTCGCGGCGCAGGTCCACACCATTGGCCTGGGCGAAGCTGGCAATCATCGCCAGCGGCGGCAAGGCGTAGTTGTGATAGGCCAAGGCACGTTGCCGGCGTTTGATTTCGTTGGGCAAAAAGCCCTGCTCGTCGACCTGATTGGCGCCAATTTTGAATTCCTTCACGGCCCAGTCGAACAGGTCGCGGCGGTCGGTAGCCACGGCCGTGGCCATCACCGACCAGGCAGCCCAGTAGCTGTGGTTGTTGATTTTCTCCAGCGGCAGGTTGCTCCAGTCGCGAACGGTTTGTTCGGCAAGGCGGGCAAACCACTTTTCGATCTGTTCGGCCTGGGCCTGGTGCGCGGCAAGCGGGCGTGCGTTGGAGAACTTAAGCCGCAGCCAGGACCCGCTCATGCTGCCCAGCGCCCATTTGCGCATGGATTTGCCGGTATGGTTGTAATCGGTGGACATGAGCGCGTCGGCGCGCGCCCAGGCGCCGAGCCAGGTCAGGGTGCAGTCCAGCTGTGCGGGGCGGCCGTCGCGCATGTATTGGCCAACCATCTTGCTCACGCCTTTTTCCAGCGTGGTGATGTCTTCGGTGGACTTGCGAAAGGCCTTTTCCGAAGCCAGGTTCAACGTTGCCCGGGCCTTGTCCGAGCCCTCGTATTTGCTGCGAAACTGCAGCGCACCGGTATACGGCTTGGGTGCCGGTTCACAACGGAAATTACCGTCGCCGGTCTTGGGCTTCTCGATCCCCTCGTAATAGCCCTGCGGGGGTACCAGCGCGGCATGCGCGGCGCCGCCGCACAGGGCCAGGGCGAGCAGGGCAGGACGGAACAACTGCTTTAAATGGGTCATGGGCGCCTCACTGGCCGGCCTGCGCGGTCTGCGCGGGCCCGGCAAAGTTGTTGCGTTTGCAGAGTTTGGCCTGGACTTTCTGGGTGCCGCTTTGCGGCCCTTGGACTTCGAAGGCCAGCAGGCTCTGGTTGGCCCAGTCCTCGTCTTCGCGCATCTGGAAGACGAAACGGCCATCGGTGTCGGAGGTTTCCGGCTTCTCCAGCTTGATGTCCTCGTGACGGCCATTGAGATACCACAGGGTGGCCTGCAGCACCTTCACCGATGGGTCGTCGAACTTCACATCCATCTGCAGGTTGCGGTTGACCAGGTTCTTGATCACGCCGCCCTTGCCGTTGACCATCAGCTCATTCTTGCCGGGCTTGAGGGTGGTGCTGGCGCTCATCAGCGCTGGGCGGTCGTCGCAGCCGTCGTCGAGCAGGGCGAGGATCTGCCGCCAGATGGTTTCCTGGTCCAGGCGGTACAGCGGCGAGAATTCCCAGATAAGGATTTTTGGTGGGTTTTTCTGGAACTCTTCGCTGCCCAGGTACTGGATCATCGAGCCTTCCAAACCGCCACCGGGGAAGGCGACGTTGAGCACGTCGGCGCCGATGTATTGTTCGAGGAAGCCGGCGAAGTTGTAGTTCTTGCCGCTGTGGCTAGTGCCTACGAGGGTGATCTGGGCATTGCCGCCATCGCCGAACAGGTCGTCGCCGCCGCTGGAGCCTTTCGGCTCGGTGGCGAACTGGTCCATGTACTGCACCGCATAGCTGGTGCCGCACAGTTGGCCGGCGACATTGTGCAAGGTGCCGGTCTTGCCCATGCGCCCGGATTTGTGAGTTTCGAATTCCTTGCGTGGTATGCCTTCGAAGGCCGGCATCTGGTGCACCGTGTCGGCCACGATCTTGGCCGCGCGCTGGGCACCGTAGGGTGTCCAGTGCTGGTCACCGCGGAAGTAGAAATCCTTGCCCTGGTCGGCGGCGGCGAGCTGCTCGTTGGTCAGTGGCGACAGGTCTGGCACGTTGTAGCCCATGCTGGCGAAGCGCTTGAGCATCGCCTGGTAGTTGCCCAGCGCCTTCTGGTAATCAAAGGCGGCTTTCTCTTTGGGGTTGAGCATGTTGCGGTTCACCAGGCCCCGGGTCGGCTGGTAGACCACCACCAACTCAACGCCACGCTTCTTGAACGCGTCGTGCACCTGCTGCAAGCGTTTGTAGCCGGCCGGCGTGGTGTTGAACTCGGTACGCAGGTCTTCACGGGTACGGAACAACCAGTCGCCCTGCGCCTGCACCAGCGTGGTGAAGTTCTGCTGATAGCGGGTGGTGTAGCGGCTGGCGTCGTGTGCCTCGGGGCACAATTGGCAGCACGGCTCGGCGGTGAAGGTCGGGGCCTTTATCTGGTCGGCGCGGACGCCCTGGCTAACGGCCAAAAGCGCAGCGGACAGGCCCAGCAGTTTCATCAGGTGTGGAGTCATGGTCTGGGCTTCCTTAATCGATCATTTCGCTCTGGCGCTCGACCGGGTCGATCAGCACGGCCTTCTGCTGGCGCACCAGCAGGTCGAGGATTTCGTCCTGACGCTCGCCAAGCACGCCGTTGAGGCTGATCCCGCTAGCCTTGCGCGGGGCGAGCATGGACACCTTGTACAGCTCGACCGACAGCGGTGAGTCGATCGACAGCGGGCCGGAGCCATTGGCCGCCAGCTCGCCCCCGACCACGATCAGCGACACCTTGGTGTCGAAGGGGTCCAGGGCGATGTCGCGGTCGGTATCGGACAGGTCCTTGATGTGCCCGTACACGCCGACCAGCCCGTTGGCCATGGCGATGTTGTCGTACAGGCGAATGTTCACGCTGTTGCGCACCCGGATGCCGTGGCGACGGTTATTGATCAGCTTGTTGCCCCAGATCAGGTTGTCGCCGCTTTCGTACAGGGTGATGCCATCGGTGTGGTTGCGATAGATCTCGTTGTAGGCCACCAGGTTGTTGATGCTGTTACGGTCGATCACCACGCCCGAGAGCTTGTTGTCGTAGCTCTTGTTATTGATGATCCAGCTGTCGTTGACCTCACGGGAAATGATGATCCCGTGCTTTTTCTTGGTGCCGTACACGGTGTTGCCGGCAATGATCAGGCGGTGCGAACGGTCGTGCGGGTCGATGCCATAGACGATGTTGTCGCGGTAGGTGTTGTCCTTGACCACGAAGTCCTGGGTTTCGTAGCAGTAGAAGCCATACCACATGTCGCTGAAGGTCGAGCCGATGATCCAGCCGGTAGGCTCGGCGCGGCCCATGCGCTTGGACATGTTGGGGGTGTATTGCGAAATGCTCACACCGTACGACTTGGATTTGGAATAGCCAAAGCTGGCCATCTGGGTGTTGACGATGTAGGTCTCGGTGCCCCCCCACGAGAGCAGGAACGGGCGGAATTCCTTGGGCGAGCGGAAGGTCGCCGGGCCGTTGTCCTTCTCGCGCCAGCCGGTCACCTGGGTGTCGGTGACGAACAGCTTGCCATCGTTGATCACAAACGCGCCGCCCTCCTGGGACAGGCGCAGTTGCTTGACCTTACGGTCGATCTCGAGGATGCCCTTATGCCCGACCACGATCGGCAGGCGCGCCAGGTACACGCCAGGTTCTACCTCGCGCAGGTACTGCTTGGGTACCTGCTTGCTCAGCTCCACCAGGTCGACATGGCCGTCATCGACGAAGATCGCTTGAGGAATCCCGTGCTGGCGCTGCACCCACTCGGCGGCTTTGTTGTCGCCGCCGATGAATTCCTTGAGGGTGTCCTCCTGGAACATGCGGCGCACGCTGACTTTGCCCTTGTGGCTGCGGTCGATTTTCTTCTGCACGGCTTGGGCGGTGTAGCCACTGAGGTCGGGCAGTTTTGGCGGGTCCATCTGCAGCGGCTCGATCGGTGCGCTGGCCACGGTATAAGTCTTGGCCTGCTGCAGGCCCTTGGCGAGCGTCTGTGGTTCTGCGGCGAAAGCCAGGCCACTGGTCAGCAGCAGGGCGCTGGCCAGAAGGCTGTGACGCAAGTGCGGGTGAAGGTTCATCAGGTTTCTCCCGGCTTCAGAAGCGCCAGATCACGTCGACGAAGGCGCGGTGCATGTACGAGTCCGCTTCCTTGCCGTAGGCGTCGCCCGGCTTGAACACACCAGCGCGCAGGCGCACCAGGGCAGAGGGCTCGTCGATTGCCTGGCTCATCGAAGCCGGCAGCAGGCCTTGCTTGAAGTATTTGGTGACGACCAGGTCCATTTCCTGGCCGAGGTCTTTTTCGCCATCGACCAGCTGGCGATTCACGCCGTTGTCGTTGACCACTGCATTGATGCCGCTGGAGCCGATGTTCTGGTTGCCGTCGACCCGCCAGAACTTGTGGTAGATCAGGCTGGCGTCGTAGTCATCGCGCAGCTGCCAGGAGGCGAACAGCGTGGCGGCCTGCAGGTTGCCCAGCTCGCCACGGAACGCTTCACCGAAGCGGTGCACCCGCGAGCGGGTGCCGGTGTAGTTGGAGCGGTTACTTTCAAGTCCGGTCTGCTCGAAGTTGCCCGAGCCATCGTCGCCACCGCCGCCGCTGCCACGGGCATAGGCGGCGCCAACCTGCCATTGCGGGTCCAGGCGCAGACGGATGCCCAAGTCGGTGGCCCACGCGTTGACGTTGCCGCTCTGCTTGCCGGTCGCGACGGTCTGGTCAGCGACAGTCTGGCTGCTGAGGGTGTCACGGTCGCCGGTCAGCCACGTGACGCTGCCCCAGTAGTTGACGGTGTGCTGGTTGCGCCAGTTGTAGGCGTCGCTGTTGGCCTCGAGGCCCAGCCAGGTCAGGTCGCCGGTGCGAGTCTTGTCCAGCGCATCGACGGTTTCGCCGGGGTTTTTCAGGCTGCCACTGTCGTGGGTGTGATGCGCGCGCAGGCCGACCCAGTGACCCGGTGTCCACTGTGCGGCGACGTTGCCGTAAAGGTGGGTACGGTCCTTGTCTTGCGGGGCCAACTCGGTAAGGTCGGTACGGTACTCGCTAAAGCGCTGAGCCACGCCCAGGTCAGCCTTGAGCAGGGTGGTATCGAAGGTCCAGTTCAGCGCTTCGATGTTGGTGTCGCGCCACATGCCATCGTCGCTGCGCAGGCGCTGGCGGCCCAGGAGCAGTTGCTCCCCTGGGTAGGCCGTAAGCCCGCTGTAGCCAACCCAGAACTCGCGCATGGCCAGGTAGCTCTTGTCCTGCTTGCGCCCGTCGGCGGCGGTGTCGGTGGTGGTACCGTCGTCGTTCTGGCGCAACGTGTCGGTTTCGATGGTGTCGGTGGCGGTGACCGCCTGGCCCATGGCGAAGGCGCTCCAGTTACCGCGCTCGCCGTACACCCAAGGGCGCAAGTCCAGGCCCAGGCCGTTGACGTCGCCACCTGAGCGAGTGCCAAGGTCACGGTCGTCTTCGGATTGGCCGGTGATTTTCACGTCCAGGCCGAAGTTCTTGTCAGCGGTCATTTCCGCCAGGGTCGGGCAGGACCACAGCAAAGCGAAGCTCAGGCCGATGCCGGCTTTCACGAAAGGGTTGAGCGTCATAGCGAGTCCTCACCGTCTACTTCTTTGTCGTCGTCCTGCAGGGCTTCGAGTGCCAGGGTGCTGTTGGCACCCTGCGCCATGCTGCCGCGGGCTTGCTGTTCCTGGGCCAGCACGCGCTGGGCCTGGCTGCGCTGCTCGGGCGTGAGCTGTTGGTCGAGCTGTTGCAGCAGTTCGCTGGACTGCGGCGTCGGGTTGGCCTGGGCCAATTGCGCGAATACCCAAGCGTTGTCTGGTTGCGGGCGAATGCCATGGCCTTCGCTGAACAGTTGGGCGAGCGCATAGTCGGCGCTGTTCTGGCCGCCACGGGCCGCGGCGAGCAGGTTATCGACGGCCTTTTGCGGCTCGACGCTGCCCAGATAGCCGCGGCGGTACAGTTGGCCAAGGTAGTAATGGGCGCTGATTTCCCCTGCGTCGGCGGCAGCTTTGAGGTGCTGCTCGGCTTTTGGCGCGTCCGCAGGCAGGCTTTTGCCTTCGTAGTACAGGCGGCCCAGCAGCAGTTCGGCGCGGGGCTGCTCGGCTTCTCGGCCTTTGTCGATGTAAGCCACCAGCTGGTCGGTATCGCCCAGTTCGGGGAAGTCGTACAGCAGCTGCGCCAGGCTGACCCAGGACGCTGGGTTGGCTGGGGCGACCTGTTCGAGCAGGTCTTTGGCGGTTTTCTCGTCGGTCTGGCCAAGGCTGCGGTCAGCCAGCACGCGGGCGACACTGTCGACCCGGCTGGCCGGTACGGCGCCACGGGCGTACGCAGACTTGAGCTGGCTGATCAACGCAGCCTGCTGATCGGCCTGGGCACGCTTCTGATAGACCGTGGCCAATTCCACATAGCAGATGTCGGTGGCGCTGAGCGCTGCCTTGCAGATGCGCTCGACTTCGGTCAGGTGCTGCTCGTAGGTGCCCTGGGTACGGTACAGCAGTACTTGGGCAAGGCCCGCTTCCGGGTTGCCGGCGGCGCGCCACTGGTCGATCTGCTGTTGGGCGTTGACCTTCGGGAAGCTTTGCGGGTAACTCAGGTACAACATTGCCAGCGGGATCAGGGTATTACCCTGACCTTGCTCGGCGGCGAGCATGAGCTGCGTTTCTGCTTCTTCACGTTCGCTTTGGGTGCTGTTTGGCTTGGCCACCAGCAGGCGGCCCAGGCGTGCTTGAGCTCGCGGCGAAGTGGCAGCGGCAGCACGGTACGTCGCCTCGGCTTCCTGAATCTTGGCCGGGTCGCGCGTGGCGACCTTGATATCGGCAAGGCCCACCTGCGCGTCGCTGTAGCCAAGGTCTGCCAGGGCCTTGTAATTGCGTTCGGCAAGCGCCGTGTCACCGCGCTTGAGGGCTTCGTTGGCCAGGCGCTGGTCGGGCAGGCCGGCACAGCCGGCCAAACTGACCGCGGCGGCCAGGGCGCAAAGCCCAAGCCAGGGGCCACGGTGCTCGAGGAGTCTGCTGGTCATCGGCGTTCCCTCTTAGAGGCCGTGGGCCGAGGCTTTGTCGATCAGCCCGTTCAGCGATGGACCGCGGTCAGCGTTGACCGAGGCCGGGCGGCCGGCCAGTTCAGCCGGCATGGCGCTGTCGGGTTTGATCTGTACACGGATGTCGGAGGCCAGGTCGTCGCTGTTGAGGCTGGCGCTGCTGACGATCTGGCCGGTGCGCACTTCGTCTTCGCCGGCGACCTGGAAGTTGACTCGGGTGCCTGGCTTGACCTCGTCGAACTGGCGATAGCTGAAGCGCGCTTCGACCATCGGCTGGGTGGTGCGCGGTATCAGTTGGAAGATCGGCTGGCCCTTGGCGGCGTACTGGCCGTCGTCCACCAGTTGGCGGGCGACGACGCAATCGCATGGGCTGGTGAGCGTGCCGGAGAGCTGCTTGCCAAACAGTTCCTCGATTTTTGCAGGCTCCAGCTGCGAGTCGTCCAGGCTCCCTTTGAGCATGTCCAACATGCTGGTGGTGAAGCTGGCCAGCGGCGCACCCTTGGCGATTTGCCCGCCGATTTCGGCCAGGCTGTTGACGGTACCGTCACGCGGCATGGTTACGGTAGAAGTTGGGACGGCGACCACCCCGGCTTCGGCATGGCTGACGAAGTACATGCCGTAAAGCGATTTGGCGACGAAGCCGAAAGCGGCCACGCCTACCACGAACACCCCCAGGGTCACGGTCACGGCCTTGAGGCGGCCGAAGGCCGACAGGCCTGAGCCACTGTCTTTTTGCTTGCGTGCCTTGGTGAAGTTGTCGCGCTGCAGGGTGCTCAGCACATCGCCTGCGGTGATCAGCTCACCGGAAAGGTGACTGGTGATGATATGGCGCAGCGTCGCGATATCGCGAGGTTCGAGGTTCTGGAACTGCGCGCCGGTGCGGCCGGTGGCGTTGTCATAAGCGCGCACCTGGAACTCGATGTCCATCGACAGGCCCAGGTTGTCTACCGTGAACTGCAGGCGACCGCGCAGCACTTCACCGACCGACAGCGGCTGCTTGCTGTGGAAACTCAGGCCGCCGGCAGACAGGTCATCGACCTTCACATCCTGAGCCTGGCGGTCTTTGTCCAGAAAGCGCAACTTGGCCGGGATGCGCACCCGGGCGTGTTGGCGCTGGGCTTCGGACTCATGCACGACGTTGACGTTCACGGCGGTATTCATCTTGGTTTGTTCCTGTTAATTCCGATCCGGGTTGGGCTCACACGACCATGAACAGCACAGCAACGAAAATGCTGGCAGCCGAGAAGGTCATGGTCCGCGAGGACCAGGTGTTGAACCATTGTTGAAAACTGGCGAGGTCACGCTTGAGGGCAGTCGGTTGGCGGGTCCAGGACTGCTTGTCGAGGCGGAAGAACACGTAGATTTTCATCAACGCGCCGACGATCTGGTTGTAATAGAGAATCAGCGGGTAGGCCGGGCCCACGTTGTGCCCAGAGCACAGCAACATGATGGTGAGGATCAGACGAGTGATGCCGATCCACAGCAGGTAGACCAGCAGGTACGCCATGCCGAATTTGAGGCTGGCGATCACCGCCACGGTCAGGCCGAGCAGGCTGGTCCACATCGACACCCGCTGGTCGAACAGCACGATGCTGGTGAACAGCCCCAGGCGGCGCAGACCAAGGCCCAGCGCCCGGGAGTTCTGCCGCAGGTTGTTGCCATACCAGCGGTACATCAGCTTGCGGCTGGCCTTGAGGAAGCTCTTTTCCGGCGGGTGCTCGACCGTGTTGATCGCCGCATCTGGCACGTAGAAGGTGTCGTAGCCAAGGCGCATCAGGCTGAACCAGCTGGACTTGTCGTCACCGGTGAGGAACTTGAAGCGGCCCAGGCGCCAGTGCATCAGCGAGTCGCTTTCGACGTCGGCGATGAACTCGGGGTTGGTCACCACGCTGGCGCGGAACATCGACATGCGCCCGGTCATGGTCAGCACGCGCTTGGACAGGGCCATGGAGCACATGTTGATGTGGCGTTGGGCAAAGCGCAGCTTGTGCCATTCGCTCATGATGTAGCCGCCGCGCACCTCGCAGAACTCGTTGGTGGTCAGGCCGCCGACGTTGGGGTACAGCTTGAACCACGGCACGGTCTTGCGAACTACGCCTTCGCCGAGCACGGTGTCACCGTCGATGACTGCCACTACGGCGTTCTCGTCGGGCAACATCCGCGAAATCGCCCGAAAACCATAAGCCAGGCCATCGCGCTTGCCGGTGCCAGCGATGCGCACGATATCCAGGGTGACATGGGAAGGGGGGTTGTATTTGGCCCACAGGCTCTT
Source organism: Pseudomonas sp. KCJK9000 (assembly GCF_046230725.1). Classification (NCBI taxonomy): domain Bacteria; kingdom Pseudomonadati; phylum Pseudomonadota; class Gammaproteobacteria; order Pseudomonadales; family Pseudomonadaceae; genus Pseudomonas; species Pseudomonas sp. KCJK9000. Next base: position 112,221 of record NZ_JBJJLN010000006.1, read on the forward strand.
GACCAAAAGCTCATCGGACATCTCCACCAGCGAGCACACCACGGTGGTGGGGTAGCCGCATTCGATGGCTTCGCGAATCACCGAGCTGTACACCTGAGCGGTGGTCAGTGCCTCGATACGAAAGCTGGTGACCATCAGGTAGACGTGCGATGGCGCAGCGGCATCGCCCATCTTCTGCACCTTGCGGCGCAGGTAGGGGTACACGCCGTACAGGAAGATCATGCCGCGGATGAAGTGAGTGGCGCCCATGGAATAGCGCCAGATGCCGACTGCGCCGACCAGGAAGATGAAGTGCTTGGACTGCGAGTCGAAGATTTCGGCTGGCAGGGCCAGGGCGATCAGCATGAGCAGGCTCATGTAGAGCAGCCACCCGGCGCACTGCAACAGCACTGTCTGGAGCCTTTGCATGTTCAGCATCCGTGGAAAATTCGGGAAAGGTGGGCAGCGGTGGTGGGGAGGCCACCGCTGCCCGATCAGGCATTACCAGCAAATGCCTTCGGTACGGCTGGTGGAGCAGCTGGGCTTGCTCATGAAGCCGACCAGGTCGATCACCTGCTTGCCGGCCGGCGCTTGCTCGGCCAGGGCACGGAACTGCTCGTCACGGTTGCCCAGGACGATGATGTCGGCGTTGTCGATGACCTTCTGGAAGTCGGCGTTGAGCAACGACGACACGTGCGGGATCTTCGACTCGATGTACTCTTTGTTCGCCCCATGCACGCGGGCGTACTCGACGTTCTCGTCGTAGATGTCCAACTGGTAGCCTTTGCCGATCAGGCGCTCGGCCAGCTCTACCAGCGGGCTTTCCCGCAGGTCGTCGGTGCCGGCCTTGAAGCTCAGGCCCAGCAGGGCAACCCTGCGCTTGTCGTGGGCTTCGATGATTTCGAAGGCGTTCTGGACCTGCGACTCATTGCTGCGCATCAGCGAGTCCAGCAGAGGTGCCCGTACATCGAGGGAGGCGGCGCGGTAGGTGAGGGCGCGCACGTCCTTGGGCAGGCACGAGCCCCCGAAGGCAAAGCCTGGGCGCATGTAGTACTGGGACAGGTTCAGCACTTTGTCCTGGCAGACCACTTCCATCACGTCACGGCCATCGACGCCGACGGCTTTGGCGATGTTGCCGATTTCGTTGGCGAAAGTGACCTTGGTGGCGTGCCACACGTTGCAGGTGTACTTGATCATCTCGGCCACTTCGATCGGCTTGCGGATGACCGGGGCATCGAGTTCTTCGTACAGTGCCTGCAGCACGTCGCCGCTGGCGGTGTCCAATTCACCGATGACGGTCATCGGCGGGTGGTCGTAGTCCTTGATCGCGGTGCTTTCACGCAGGAACTCCGGGTTCACTGCTACGCCGAAATCCACGCCCGCTTTCTTGCCCGAGCAATCTTCCAGAATCGGAATCACCACATTCTTCACGGTGCCCGGCAGCACGGTGCTGCGCACTACGATGGTGTGGCGGCGCTGGCTGTCACGCAGTACGTAGCCGATTTCGCGGCACACCGACTCGATGTACTCAAGGCCCAGGTCGCCGTTCTTCTTGCTTGGCGTACCTACGCAAATCATCGAAACGTCGCTGGCGCGAATGGCCTCGGCGAAATCGGTGGTGCCGCGCAGTCGGCCATTGGCGATGCCTTGTTGCAGTAGTGCTTCCAGGCCAGGTTCGACGATGGGCGACTTGCCCTGGTTGATCAGGTCGATCTTGGTCTTGGACACATCCACACCAATCACGTCATGGCCCCGCGCCGTCAGGCAACCTGCACAGACTGCACCCACATAACCCAAACCAAAGATGCTGATACGCATCGCTATCACCTCATGTGTTTATCACGCCAGCTCCTTGAAGAGCCGGACTGGGTTGATTAACAACAGTTTTCGGGCGCACGGTTACATGGCGAAATGCACACTTCGCCGAGCGCAGGCATGAATAAATCCGTGATGCACAATATCGTGCACTAAAAGTTGGCAGTTATTCGCCGGTTATCTAAAGGCGTGCCCTGAAATGCAGCCGTCTTTTCTGCAAGGCGCAACTAGACGCTTTGCTGTGCTTGTTCTTTCAAATGGAAAAACCTATTGAAATCAACCACTAGGACGATTCTGTGGGCGCGTCATTCCTCTATTGAGGCGGGTTCTGAAAAGACCCGCTGCACCTTTTGAAGTTAATCAGGCAGAAAGAAGAGTCCTGCCGGTTGTCATCTGTAAGTCATTTCTCACAACCTGAGGCCATGAAATTCGTTACGGCACTATGAGCGGTCACTTGCGACAGAAGTTCCTGGGTGGCTTCGGAACGCATGAAAGATTTCTAAATAATTTTTCAATGATAAATACTTTCAATTTGATAGCACACAGCAGTTTTACCCCCAGCCATAAAGGGGCAAACTGCGCGAGGATATTGTTCTGCTATCACCAGAAATTTTTTTTCAAAATTCGTCAAAAAAGGTACGAACGGTCTCAAGCCAACTAACGGCCGGGGGTATGGAGACTAATTTTTGACGTCTTAATTTTGGCATGATGGCACTGTGCACAATTGTGCCAAAGGGGTGGCGAGGCGCACCTGCTGTACGAGAGCGCGATGACCTGTGCCGACGCCGACCAGCCGGCTATCGAACGCAACCGGCTGATGCGTCCGATGCACCGCGCAAAGTACCTTTGGTGCCTGGTTCGATGGGGTTGCAGGGCATCGAGGTGAACGGGCTGCAGGGTGGGTGTGTAATGCGCGCGCCGAGCCGCCAAGCGGCTCCAGCGTCAATCACTCAGCCGAATGATCACGCAAGAACACCAGATGATCCGCTTTGGATTGCTCGGCGCTGTAATAGTAACCCTGCACATCGAAGCGCTTGAGTTGCTCAGGGTCGTTGACCTGCTCCTGAATCACGAAGCGGCTCATCATGCCGCGGGCTTTCTTGGCGTAGAAGCTGATGATCTTGTATTGGCCGTTCTTCAGGTCCTTGAAATCGACGTTGATCACCCGAGCCTTCAGCGCGCTGCGTTTGACCGCATTGAAATACTCGTTGCTGGCAAGGTTCAACAGCAGGTCGTCGCCTTGTTCGGCCAGGGCCTGGTTCAGCCACTCGCTGATGCGCGTACCCCAGAAGGCATACAGGTCCTTGCCGCGGGCGTTGGCCAGCTTGGTGCCCATTTCCAGGCGGTAGGGTTGCATGAGGTCGAGCGGGCGCAGCAGGCCGTAGAGGCCCGAGAGCATGCGCAGGTGCTGTTGGGCATAGCTGAAGTCGTCTTCACCAAGGGTTTCGGCATCGAGGCCCGTGTAGACGTCACCCTTGAACGCCAGCAACGCCTGCTTGGCATTGGCCGGGGTGAAGTCTGGGGTCCAGCTGCCGAAGCGGGCAGCATTCAGGCCTGCAAGCTTGTCGGACAGGTGCATCAGCTCGCTGATCTGCGCTGGCGATAACTCCCGCAGTTGCTCGATCAGTACCTGGGAATCGTCCAGGTATTGCGGCAAGGTGAACCGCTGAGTCACTGGGGGGGTGTCATAGTCGAGGGTCTTGGCGGGGGAAATCACCGTCAGCATCGGTTCGGCTCCTGAAGTCGATTCGGTGAATTCTACGGGCCGCGGCCAGTAACGCCAAACTATGGCGACAATAGTCACAGACCATCGCCGAAGCAGGCGCTATAGTGCGCGTTTTGGCCATCATGGAGAGACCGATCGTGCGCATTGCCGGGGCCTTGCTGGCCACCCTGTTGAGCCTGGCGGCCCAGGCCGCACCCATACCCCCGGCCAGCCTGGACCGCAGTCTGTGGCCCGAACAACTGGACAGCCCGGCGTTGTTCGACGTCGCCTCTCGGGCAGAGATCCTGTCGTTTGCCCGTGTGTTGCATGAAAGCGAGCTGCTCGATGACGCTGCGCTGGCGGCGCGCCTTGGCTTACGCCAGATCAATCTGCAGAAAATTCGCGCCGTGCGCGCGCAAATGTGGCAGCGCTTGTGGTTGGGTTATCAACAGGCGCAGCTGAGCTGCGAACAGGATGCTTCTTTCTGCTATCTGCTCGAATCCATGGCCGATTTGCGCACCACGGCTGCTACATTTGCCACAGACGTCGGCAAGTTCTACACCGGCTGGATCGAACCCAGTTATCAGTTCCACGCCCGCTATCTGGATGAGCAACTGCGCAAGGCCGCCTTGCTGGGGCAGACCAGCAGCGAGGTCGAACGGCTGTCCAGCCGTGAGCGCAATGGTGATGAGCTCAACGACCGCATGTTCCTATTGACCTTCGTCGGTGGCCCGGCGCCTGTCGGCGGAAGTACCGATGCGCTCACCCGCTACCTGCGCAAGCAGAAACTGCAAGCTACGTTCTTTGTGCTGGGCACTCGCTTGCAGCAGCGCCGCGATGCGGGCCCGGCCAATGCGCTTGGCCAGCTATACGCCGGCCAGTGCGTCGGGATACAGGGTTGGGAATACCGCTCTCATGCCCAGTGGCAGGGCTGGCAGGACTCGATCAGGCGGGCTCAGGCCCAGGTTCAGGCTGACCTGCCCGCTCAGTACGTGCCGCTGTTCCGCCCGCCCTACGGCCAGCGTCGTGCTGACGGCGAAGCGTTCATGGCTAGCCAGCAATTGCAGGTATCGTTGTGGGATATCGATGCCCAGGATGATGGGCCGCTGTCTGCCGAGGCGTCGGCCCAGCGTGTGGTGACCTTGATGCTGCTATGGCGTAAAGGTGTGATCCAGCTGCATGACACCCTACCCAAGGCACAGCCAGCGCTGGAGTGGTTGCTGCGCAGCACGGCCCAGAGCGGTATCGGCTGGGAGGGTTGTCACGACTACGCGCAGGGCAAATAGCCGGTATGACTTCTGACTGTAGTCGCGTATCGCCTCGCCGCCAAGCCCTGATCGTCAATCGGAAAAATAAACTTCAAAAACACGTAAAAATGCTTTTTAGAGTCATCGCTTTTGCGGTATGAAGAAACCAGACAGCCGATCCCTGCAGCACAGGTGGCGTCATCCAGGCCCACTTTGCCAGGTACGCTTCCCGCCCGTAGCAACGCGGATACGGGAAGAACGGCGGTCACTCTGCGGCGTGTCACAGCACGCGCCGTGTGGCTTCGACATAAGGTGACCGAGTATGGATGACCAAGGACGCACCACTTCCTCCAGCAAGCCAATCCTGTATGTGCTCGATACCAACGTCCTGATTCACGACCCCAACGCATTACTCAACTTCGAGGAGCACCACGTCGCCATTCCCATGACGGTGCTGGAGGAACTCGACAAGCTCAAGACCGGCAAACAGAGCATCGCGGCAGAGTGTCGCCAAGCCATCCGCCTGATCGACCAGACACTGGGGGATGCCTCGCCCAGCGTCGTCGAGCAGGGCGTACCGATTCAGCGCGGCAAGAGCGGGCCAAAGGGTTACCTGTCGATCTTGATGAGCCCGCGCAACGAGCCCAGCAAGTTACTGTCCGAACACCTCAACGACAACATCATCATCAACACCCTGCTGGAAGTCCGTAGCCGGCGCACCGACCTGGACGTGGTGCTGGTCACCAAAGACATCAACATGCGTCTGAAGGCGCGAGCCTGCGGGATCGCGGCCGAGGACTACAGCACCGACCAGCTGGTCGATGACGTGTCCTTGCTCTCCAAGGGCTACCATTCGGTCACGGGCTCGTTCTGGGACCGTGTAAGCAAGGTCGATACCCGCCAGGAGCGCGGCCGTACCTGGCATCGGGTGCAGATGATCGAACACCTGCCGGCGGTGCACGTCAACGAGTTCATCATCGATGAGCAAGGGTTCGTCGGCTGGGTCAAAGGCATACGCAACGACGAACTGCTGTTGCTCGACCTTCATCAGGAGCCATTGCTGCACCAAGAAGCCTGGGGCCTCAAACCGCGAGATATCCACCAGAGCCTGGCGCTGTTCGCCTTGCTCGACCCGGATATCCACCTGGTCAACCTGACCGGTGCGGCGGGCTCGGGCAAGACCATCCTGGCGCTGGCTGCGGCCATCGAGCAGACCATGGTCAGCAAGCGTTACCGACGCATCATCGCCACCCGCAGCGTGCAGGGGCTTGACCAGGAGATCGGCTTCTTGCCGGGTACCGAGGCGGAGAAAATGGAGCCCTGGCTGGGCGCCATCACCGACAACCTCGAAGCGTTGCACATGGACGATGAGAGCACTCACGGCAGCGTCGAATACATCCTCGAACGCGTGCCGCTGCAGTTCAAGTCGCTGAACTACATCCGCGGGCGCAGTTTCCAGCAGAGCCTGATCCTGATCGACGAATGCCAGAACCTCACGCCGCACCAGATGAAAACCATCATCACCCGCGCCGGCTCCGGTTCCAAGGTGGTGTGCCTGGGTAACCTGGCGCAGATCGACACGCCGTACCTTTCTGCGACCAGCTCCGGCCTGACTTACCTGACCGAGCGCTTCAAGGACTTCCCCCATGGCGTGCACATCACCCTGCAAGGTGTGCCGCGCTCGGTGCTGGCCGAGTACGCCGAGTCGCATCTGTAACCCACATGGCCGGGCGGCCCCCCGCCCGGCATATTTGCGCTGCGCAATCCTGACCCACGGGTTTACACTCTCTGTTCCCTTCACAGGAGCTGAGCAGTGCTGACTCATCTTGATTCCCAGGGGCGCGCCAATATGGTCGACGTCACTGAAAAGGCGGTAACCGAACGCGAGGCGGTGGCCGAGGCGGGGGTGCGCATGTTGCCGCAGACTTTGCAGATGATCGTCGACGGCGAGCATCCCAAAGGTGATGTGTTCGCCGTGGCGCGCATCGCCGGTATTCAGGCGGCGAAGAAGACCAGTGATTTGATCCCGTTGTGCCATCCGTTGATGCTGACCAGCGTCAAAGTCGAGCTGAACGCCGAAGGCCCAGATGCAGTGCGCATTGTGGCCCGCTGCAAGCTGGCGGGCCAAACCGGTGTCGAGATGGAGGCACTGACCGCCGCCAGCGTCGCTGCACTGACCCTTTACGACATGTGCAAGGCCGTGGACAAAGGTATGGTCATCGAGCAGGTGCGCCTGCTGGAGAAGGTCGGTGGCAAGAGCGGGCACTACAAGGTGGAGGCATGATGAGGGTCAAAGTGATGTATTTCGCCCGCTACCGCGAATTGCTGGGCATCGATGCAGAGCGCCTGGAAGGAGAGTTCAGCGTGCTCGATGACGTGCGCCAGGCGCTAGTGGCCAAGGGCGGACAATACGCTGTGCTGGCCGAGCAGAACCTCATGTGTGCGCGCAACGAAGAGCTGTGCCGGCTCGACGAGCCCCTGGCCGAGGGTGATGACGTGGCGTTCTTCCCGCCGGTGACCGGAGGCTGAACATGGCAGTGCGAGTACAGCAGGGGGCGTTCGACCCCGGAGCCGAAGTCAATGCCATGCAGGCGGCCAATGTCGGGGTTGGCGCGGTAGTGGGTTTCGTCGGTTATGTGCGTGACTTCAACGATGGCCGCGAAGTGGCGGGAATGTTCCTGGAGCATTACCCGGGCATGACCGAAAAGGCCCTGGCCAAGATCGTGGTCGAGGCTGAACAGCGCTGGCCGTTGCTGAAGGTCGAGGTCTTGCACCGTATCGGTGTGCTTGAGCCAGGTGAGCCGATCGTGTTCGTCGGCGTGGCCAGCGCCCACCGGCAGGCGGCGTTCGATGCCTGCAACTTCATCATGGATTACCTCAAGACCCGCGCGCCGTTCTGGAAGAAGGAAAATACCCAGGAAGGGCCGCGCTGGGTGGAAGGCAAACAGATCGACCAGGATGCGGCGGGGCGTTGGTAAATCAATGATTGATGACCAGGGCTTAGCCCCGGTTCGCAGGTAAACCCACAGGGATTGGGCGGCCCCTGTGGGAGCGGGTTTACCCGCGAAGCATCCAGCACGAATCAGTGGTGTTTGCGCGGCACCGGCTTGAGCAGCTCATCCGGCGGCATCTCGCACTTGATCTTGCGCCCCAGCAGCGTTTCGATCGCTGGCAACTGGTAGGAGTCATCCTCACCGGCAAAGCTGATCGACACGCCGCTGGTACCCGCACGGCCGGTGCGGCCGATGCGGTGCACGTAATCGTCCGGGTCTTCCGGCAGAGTGAAGTTGATCACGTGGCTGATGCCATCGATGTGAATCCCGCGCCCGGCCACGTCGGTGGCCACCAGCACGGTGATGCGCCCTTCGCGGAAGTTCTCGAGCGTGCGAATGCGTTTGTGCTGCGGCACGTCGCCCGACAACTGCGCGGCATTGATGCCATCGCGCACGAGCTTTTCCTCGATGCGGCGCACCTCGTCCTTGCGGTTGGCGAACACCATCACCCGCTCCCACTTGTTCTGGGTGACCAGGTTGTACAGCAGCTTGTACTTGTCGCTGCCGGCGACTGCATAGACGTGCTGCTCGACCGTTTCGCTGGCGACGTTCTCAGGCTCGATCTCGACGATCGCCGGGTTGGTCGTCCATTGCTTGGCCAGGTTCATCACATCGTCGGTGAAAGTGGCCGAGAACAGCAGGGTCTGGCGTTCGCTCTTGGGTGGGGTCTGGCGAATGATCTGCCTTACCTGGGGGATGAAGCCCATGTCGAGCATGCGGTCGGCTTCGTCCAGTACCATCACCTCGACCATGTCCAGGTGCACTTCGCCGCGCTGGTTGAAGTCCAGCAAGCGGCCCGGTGTGGCCACCAGGATATCGCAGTGGCGGGCCTCCAGAGCCTTGAGCTGTTTGTCGAAGTCCATGCCGCCGACGAAGCTCATCACGTTCAGGCCGGTGTACTTGGTCAAGGCGATGGCGTCCTTGGCGATCTGCACTACCAGCTCGCGGGTCGGCGCAATGATCAGCGCTCGCGGCTCGCCCATGTAGCGCTCTTTGGGCGGCGGCGTCTGCTGCAGCTGGGAAATGATCGAAATCAGGAATGCAGCCGTCTTGCCAGTGCCTGTCTGGGCACGGCCGATGGCATCCTGGCCACGCAGGGTGTAACCCAGCACCTGCGCCTGAATCGGCGTGCAGTAAGGGAAGCCAAGGTCATGGATAGCGTGCATCAGCTCGTTGGACAGCTTGAAGTCGTGAAAACGCGTCTTGCCCTCCTGCGGTTCGACCACGAAGTCTTCCGGTTTCCACAGGCTTGCCTGGGGCTTGGGTTTGCGTTCGCGACGTGGCTTGTCCTTGGCCGGATTGGCGGCTGGTGCTGCAGCATCAGTGAACGTTTCGGCCTTGGCCGGGCGCTTGGCGCGGGGCTCGGCCGCCTTGGGCTCGGGCCGGGACTGGGCTGAGGGGGCGGGGGCCGCTGGCGTCACCTGGGCAGCTGAAGCGGCGGCCTCAGGCGCGGCATCGGCTTTGCCGAATATTTTCTTGAGTGCCTTGAGCACGGTCGTCTCATCAACTGGTTAAGGAATGTACGCCGGGCAGTGTAATGCAAGAACTGAACGCGGCGTAGCAGAAAACTCCCACAGCTACAAATGGAGTTGGCTTATTGCAACTGCTTACTCAACCAGTCGTGGATATCGCTCAGCTCCTCGACCGCCACTTCGTGTTCCATTGGGTATTCATGCCAGCGCGCCGCAACGCCCCAGGTATTGAGGTATTCGAACGCTGTGCGGCCCATGGACGGAATCACCACGGGGTCGTGCACGCCGTGTAGGCACAAGGCAGGCGTGCGCTGCTGGCAGGCGCTCAGCTGGTGACCCTCGGTGAAGGTAGGTGCATACGTGGAGAGGGCGATAACCCCGCCAAGCGCCTCTTGCCACTTTATATAAGCGGTGTGCAGCACCACCGCGCCGCCCTGGGAGAAGCCGGCAAGGAAGATGCGCGACAAGTTGATGCCCTTGGCCTGCTCGGCCTTGATCAGGGCAATGATCTGCTCGGCCGACTCTTCGAGCTGCGCTTCGTCGATGGCCCGCGCTGGCGTCATGGCCTTGATGTCGTACCAACTGGGCATCGCGTAGCCACCGTTGATGGTCACCGGGCGAGTCGGTGCCTGCGGCATGATGAAGCGCGTGCTGAGCAGACGCTCCTGCATGAATTCGGCCACTGGTAGGAAGTCGTAACGGTCGGCACCCAAACCATGCAACCAGATCACACAAGCGTCAGCGGTTTTCTGGGGTTCGAGAATCAACGGGTTGGTCATGACTGCTCCGAAAAAGTGCGTGCCTTGTTGGGTAATGCGTGAAAAGAAGGCAGAGGGTTTGATTGTCGGAAAAAGAATGTCGCAACGATACAACTTTTAGTACTTGACGAATGCTTAAACGCTACAGCCAGCAGATGTGGTATGCGCCTTGCTATCAAAACTGTGATGCGAATGGCAAAACCTGACGGTAACACCTCTCGCACGCGAAGGCTGTCACAGAACAGCCCATTGCGCCAATTGACCCAATAACAAGCCAGCAAGGGTCGGATGCGCCTCATAAGGGTGCGGTGCAATTCCGGCTCGTACAACAAGAGCGATTTGGAGGTTGTGAATGAAGATGTTGAAAACCACCCTGGCAGTCCTGACCGCTGCCGCTGCGCTGGGCGCCGTAAGCACCGCCCACGCCGGCGCCACTCTTGATGGAGTGAAGAGCAAGGGCTTCGTCCAGTGTGGCGTGAGCGATGGTCTTCCAGGCTTCTCGGTACCTGATGCCCAGGGCAAGATCATCGGTATCGACGCCGATGTGTGCCGTGCCGTAGCCGCCGCCGTATTCGGTGACGCGACCAAGGTCAAGTTCAGCCAGCTCAACGCCAAGGAGCGCTTCACCGCGCTGCAATCGGGCGAAGTCGACGTACTGTCGCGCAACACCACTTGGACCAGCTCGCGCGATGCCGGCATGGGCCTGGTCTTCACCGGCGTAACCTATTACGACGGCGTGGGCTTCCTGGCCAACAAGAAGCTCGGTGTCAAAAGCGCCAAAGAGCTCGATGGCGCTACCATCTGCATCCAGGCCGGGACCACTACCGAACTGAACGTATCGGACTACTTCCGCGCCAACGGCCTGAAGTACACCCCAATCACCTTCGACACTTCCGATGAAAGCGCCAAGTCGCTGGAGTCCGGCCGTTGCGATGTACTGACCTCGGACAAATCGCAGCTCTTCGCCCAGCGTTCCAAGCTGGCCGCGCCGACCGAGTACATCGTGCTGCCAGAAACCATCTCCAAAGAGCCACTCGGCCCGGTGGTGCGTAAAGGCGACGAAGACTGGTTCAGCATCGTCAAGTGGACCCTGTTCGCCATGATCAATGCCGAAGAGGCCGGCATCACCTCGAAGAACGTCGAGGCCGAGGCCAAGTCCACCAAGAACCCAGACGTCGCCCGCTTGCTCGGCGCCGACGGTGAATACGGCAAAGACCTCAAGCTGCCCAAAGACTGGGTAGTGCAGATCGTCAAACAAGTCGGCAACTATGGCGAAGTGTTCGAGAAGAACCTTGGCCAGAGCACCGACCTGAAGATCGACCGTGGCATGAACGCCCTGTGGAACAACGGCGGCATCCAGTACGCGCCACCTGTGCGCTGATGGCTGCACCCTGCGGCGGCATCCCGCCGCCGCAGGTCGTTCGAATCCCTTTTTCTCGGGGCACTTCATGCAAAATCAAATTGGCGTATCCAAAGGGTTTTCCCTGAGCGATCCGCGTGTACGCGCCTGGCTGTTTCAGATACTTACCATCGTCTTCGTGGTCGGCCTGGGCTGGTACCTGTTCCACAATACCCAGACCAACCTACAGCACCGAGGCATCACCTCCGGTTTCGACTTCCTGGAGCGCAGCGCAGGGTTCGGTATCGCCCAGCACCTTATTCCCTATGTGGAATCGGACAGCTATGCGCGGGTGTTCGTCATCGGCTTGCTCAACACCCTGCTGGTGACCTTCATCGGCGTGATCCTGGCGACCATCCTTGGCTTCATCATCGGTGTGGCGCGGCTATCACCGAACTGGATGATCAGCAAGCTGGCAACCGTCTATGTGGAAACCTTCCGCAACATTCCGCCACTGCTGCAGATTCTGTTCTGGTACTTCGCCGTGTTCCTGACCCTGCCGGGACCAAGGGGCAGCATCAACATCGACGATAGCTTCTTCATCAGCAACCGGGGCCTGAACATGCCCGGTGCCGTCATGGCTGATGGCTTCTGGCCGTTCGTCGTTGCCTTGGTGTTGGCGCTGCTGGCGATTGTGGTGATGGTGCGTTATGCCAACCGTCGATTCGACGAAACCGGCGAGCCGTTCCATAAGTTCTGGGCGGGCCTGGCGCTGTTGATCGTCATCCCAGGTGCCTGCACGTTACTGTTCGGCAGCCCGGTGCACTGGGAAATGCCACAGCTCAAGGGTTTCAACTTCGTCGGCGGCTGGGTGCTGATTCCGGAGCTGTTGGCCTTGACCCTGGCGTTGACCATCTACACCGCGGCATTCATTGCCGAGATCGTGCGTTCGGGCATCCGCTCGGTGAGCCATGGCCAGACCGAAGCTGCCCATTCGCTCGGCCTGCGTGACGGCCCAACTTTGCGCAAGGTGATCATTCCCCAGGCACTGCGGGTGATCATTCCGCCGCTGACCAGCCAGTATCTCAACCTGGCGAAGAACTCGTCCCTGGCGGCCGGTATCGGCTACCCAGAGATGGTCTCGCTGTTCGCCGGTACCGTGCTCAATCAGACCGGCCAGGCCATCGAGGTGATCGCCATCACCATGAGTGTCTATCTCGCCATCAGCATCAGCATCTCGCTGCTGATGAACTGGTACAACAAGCGCATTGCGCTGATCGAGCGGTGAGGATACATCCGTGAATGCCCATGTTTTCAAACCCGACATGCCGCCACCGGTGAAAACCGTCGGCGTGCTCGCATGGATGCGTGCAAACCTGTTCTCCAGCTGGCTCAACACCTTGCTGACCCTGTTCGCCGTGTACCTGATTTGGCTGATCGTGCCACCGCTGGTGCACTGGGCATTGCTCGACGCCAACTGGGTCGGCACCACCCGTGCCGACTGCACCAAACAAGGCGCCTGCTGGGTGTTCGTGCAGCAACGTTTCGGCCAGTTCATGTACGGCTACTATCCGGTGGAACTGCGCTGGCGCGTGGACCTCACCGTGTGGCTGGCCGTGCTCGGGGCCGCGCCGCTGTTCATCAACCGCTTCCCGCGCAAGGCCGTTTACGGGCTGGGTTTCCTGGTGCTGTACCCGATCATCGCCTACACCTTGCTGCATGGTGGTTGGCTGGGGCTGACCACGGTTGCCACCAGTCAATGGGGCGGGCTGATGCTGACCCTGGTGATTGCCACCGTAGGTATCGCCGGTGCGTTGCCGTTGGGGATTCTGCTGGCCCTTGGGCGGCGCTCGAGGATGCCGGCGGTGAAGGTGGTTTGCGTCACTTTCATCGAGTTCTGGCGTGGCGTGCCGCTGATTACCGTGCTGTTCATGTCTTCGGTGATGTTGCCATTGTTCCTGCCCGAGGGCATGAGCTTCGACAAGCTGCTGCGGGCCATGATTGGGGTGATCCTGTTCCAGTCGGCATACGTCGCCGAAGTGGTGCGCGGCGGCCTGCAGGCTATTCCTAAAGGCCAGTACGAGGCCGCTGCGGCCATGGGCCTGGGCTACTGGCGCGCCATGGGCCTGGTGATTCTGCCGCAAGCGCTCAAGCTGGTTATCCCCGGCATCGTCAACACCTTCATTGCCCTGTTCAAGGACACCAGCCTGGTGATCATCATCGGTTTGTTCGACCTGCTCAACAGTGTCAAGCAAGCCGCTGCCGACCCGGCCTGGCTGGGGATGGCTACCGAGGGCTACGTGTTCGCGGCCCTGGTGTTCTGGATTTTCTGTTTCGGTATGTCCCGCTACTCCATGCACCTGGAGCGCAAGCTGGACACTGGCCACAAGCGTTAGGAGTTTCGAAATGAGTGAAGCGATCAAGCAGCCTGCCGGCCCCGAAGGCATCATCCAGATGCAGGGCGTGAACAAGTGGTATGGCCAGTTCCATGTGCTCAAGGACATCAACCTGAACGTGCGTCAGGGCGAACGCATCGTGCTGTGCGGCCCGTCGGGGTCAGGCAAGTCGACCACCATCCGCTGCCTCAACCGCCTGGAAGAACATCAGCAAGGGCGCATTGTGGTCGATGGGGTGGAGCTGACCAACGATCTCAAGCAGATCGAGGCCATCCGCCGCGAGGTGGGCATGGTGTTCCAGCACTTCAATCTGTTCCCGCACCTCACCATTCTGGAAAACTGCACCCTGGCCCCGATGTGGGTGCGCAAGATGCCGCGCCGCAAGGCCGAGGAAATTGCCATGCACTACTTGGAACGGGTGCGTATTCCAGAACAGGCGCACAAGTTCCCAGGGCAGTTGTCCGGTGGTCAGCAGCAGCGTGTGGCGATCGCTCGGGCGCTGTGCATGAAGCCGAAGATCATGCTGTTCGACGAACCCACCTCGGCGCTGGACCCAGAGATGGTCAAGGAAGTGCTCGACACCATGGTTGGCCTGGCTGAAGACGGCATGACCATGCTCTGCGTCACCCACGAAATGGGCTTTGCCCGCACCGTGGCGAACCGAGTGATCTTCATGGACAAAGGTGAAATCGTCGAGCAGGCGGCGCCGGATGACTTCTTCGACCGGCCGCGCAGTGACCGGACCAAGTTGTTCCTGAGCCAGATTCTGCACTGATGCAAAAGGGGCCGCGGATGCGGCCCCTTTTGATTTACTTCTCTTCTTTGGTTGCCGCCGGCGCAGGTGGCGGGCGTAGCCCGACCTCGGCGATCAGCTTCAATTGCTGGCCATTGCGCATGACTTCGATGCTGATCTTGTCGCCTGGCTTGATCCGCGCAACTTGGTTCATCGACTTGCGTCCGTCACCCGCCGGTTCGCCGTTGATGCTCAGGATCACGTCCCCCAATTGCAAACCGGCCTTCTGAGCTGGGCCGTCGCGGAAGATACCCGCCACCACAATGCCTGGCCGGCCTTGCATGCCGAACGATTCGGCAAGCTCCTGGCTCAACGGCTGCACTTCGATGCCCAGCCAGCCACGGATCACCTGGCCGTGCTCGACGATCGACTTCATCACTTCCAGCGCCAACTTAACAGGGATGGCAAAACCGATGCCCTGGGAGCCGCCAGACTTGGAGAAAATGGCGGTGTTGATGCCGACCAGGTTGCCATTGGCATCGACCAGCGCGCCCCCAGAGTTGCCTGGGTTGATCGCAGCGTCGGTCTGGATGAAGTCCTCGTAGTTGTTGAGCCCCAACTGATTACGCCCGGTGGCGCTGATGATGCCCATGGTCACCGTTTGGCCAACGCCGAATGGGTTGCCGATGGCCAGCACCACATCACCGATGTGGATATTGTCGGAGCGGCCGATGGTCATGGCAGGCAGGTTCTTGAGGTCGATCTTCAGTACTGCCAGATCGGTTTCCGGGTCGCTGCCGATCACCCTGGCAAGAGTTTCGCGGCCGTCCTTGAGGGCGACGACGATCTGGTCGGCGCCACTGGTGACGTGGTTGTTGGTCAGCAGATAGCCTTCCGGGCTCATGATCACCGCCGAGCCCAGGCTCGACTCCCAACGCCGCTGCTTGGGCAGGTTGTCGCCGAAGAAGCGGCGAAACTGCGGGTCCTCGAACAGCGGGTGGGCGCTCTTGTTCACAACCTTCGTGGTGTACAGATTCGCCACGGCGGGTGCGGCGAGGGTTACGGCGTCGGCATAGGACACCGGGCCCTGCATCACCTGCGTGGTTTGCGGTGCTTGCTGGAGGTTGACGTCCTGGCTGGGCAGGCCGACCCATTCCGGGTAGCGCTGAATGATCAGCACGGCGATTAGAATACCGGTGAGCAGGGGCCAGCCGAAGTAACGCAAAGCCTTGAACATGAATGAGTCCTGGAAAAGAGCAAGAGCCGTTGCTCGTGCAGTGGTGCATGAGCGCGGGCGATCATACACCGGTTTCCCCGATGCCAGCGACGGCCCATAATGGCCGGCATTATACGGGCGTTCTGCAGGCGTTGCGCCCCGCGAAAGCCCAGATTTCGAGGAGATTTTCATGGCCGTTGCACTCAACACGCTGGTCGAGGAAGCCGAGCGCTACCTGGGCAGCGCGAAGATCCAGGACTACTGCCCCAATGGCCTGCAGGTCGAAGGCAGGCCGCAGGTCAGCCGCATCGTCAGTGGTGTCACCGCCAGCCAGGTATTGCTCGATGCTGCGGTCCAGGCCGAGGCTGACCTGGTGCTGGTACACCATGGTTACTTCTGGAAGGGGGAGAACCCCTGCGTAACCGGGATCCGTCAGCGTCGCTTGAAGACACTGCTGAACAACGACATCAGCCTGCTGGCGTTTCATCTGCCCCTTGATGTGCATGCAGAGGTTGGCAACAACGTGCAGCTGGCGCGGCAACTGGACATTACCGTCGAAGGCCCACTGGACCCAGAGAACCCCAAGGTCGTTGGGCTGGTCGGGTCGCTGGCCGAGCCGCTCACCGCACGCGATTTTGCCCGCCGAGTCCAGGACGTTCTGGGGCGTGAGCCATTGCTGGTGGAAGGTGATCAAATGATCCGTCGGGTGGGCTGGTGTACGGGTGGTGGGCAGGGCTACATCGATACGGCCATTGCCGCTGGGGTAGACCTGTACCTGACCGGCGAGGCGTCGGAGCAGACCTACCACAGCGCCCGTGAGAACGGCGTCAGCTTCATCGCCGCCGGGCACCATGCTACCGAGCGATACGGGGTGCAGGCGCTGGGCGAATACCTGGCGCGGCGCTTCGCCCTGGAGCACCTGTTCATCGATTGCCCGAATCCAATCTGACTCCGGTGTCGTCTGGTTTACGGTGAACGGGCCTCCACCTCTAGGGCGTCGCCCTTGGTCTGGTGCGGTCACCGTGGGAGGGGTTTACCCGCGAAAGGCAGACCGTGCCAGCCCAAACCCGCAGTCATATCGTTAGATTTTTTCGATCTAGCCAGCCTCCTAAATAGAAGCATCCGCTGTGATACAGTGGCTCGCTCGAACACGGCCCGCTGGCCGTCCATAAGATCGTTTTACGTGAGTAGCCATGGTCGACAAACTGACGCACTTGAAACAGCTGGAGGCGGAAAGCATCCACATCATCCGCGAGGTGGCCGCCGAGTTCGACAACCCGGTGATGCTGTACTCGATCGGCAAGGATTCCGCCGTGATGCTGCACCTGGCGCGCAAGGCCTTTTTCCCAGGCAAGCTGCCGTTCCCGGTGATGCACGTCGACACCCAGTGGAAATTCCAGGAAATGTACCGCTTCCGCGACAAGATGGTCGAGGAGATGGGCCTGGAGCTGATCACTCACGTCAACCCTGAGGGGGTGGCGCAGGGCATCAACCCATTCACCCATGGCAGCTCCAAGCACACCGATATCATGAAAACCCAAGGCCTGAAGCAGGCACTGGACAAGCATGGTTTCGATGCTGCCTTTGGTGGCGCGCGCCGCGACGAAGAGAAATCGCGGGCCAAGGAGCGCGTCTACTCGTTCCGTGACAGCAAGCACCGCTGGGACCCGAAGAACCAGCGCCCTGAGCTGTGGAACGTGTACAACGGCAAGGTCAACAAGGGCGAGTCGATCCGCGTCTTCCCTCTGTCGAACTGGACCGAGCTGGATATCTGGCAGTACATCTACCTTGAAGGCATCCCGATCGTACCGCTGTACTTCGCCGCTGAGCGTGAAGTCATCGAGAAGAACGGCACCCTGATCATGATCGACGACGATCGTATCCTCGAGCATCTTTCCGAGGAAGAAAAGGCGCGTATCGTCAAGAAGAAGGTACGTTTCCGTACCCTCGGCTGCTACCCGTTGACGGGCGCTGTCGAGTCCGAAGCCGAAACGCTCACCGACATCATTCAGGAAATGCTCCTGACGCGCACGTCCGAGCGCCAGGGCCGGGTCATCGACCACGATGGCGCAGGCTCCATGGAAGACAAGAAACGTCAGGGCTACTTCTAATTTTCAGGGTTACTCCATGTCGCACCAATCCGATTTGATCAGCGAAGACATCCTCGCTTATCTGGCTCAGCACGAGCGTAAAGAACTGCTGCGTTTCCTCACCTGCGGCAACGTGGATGACGGCAAGAGCACCCTGATCGGGCGCCTGCTGCACGACTCGAAGATGATCTACGAGGACCACCTCGAGGCCATCACCCGCGATTCGAAAAAAGTCGGCACCACCGGCGAAGAAGTCGACCTGGCGCTGCTGGTAGACGGCCTGCAAGCCGAACGTGAGCAGGGCATCACCATCGATGTCGCCTACCGCTACTTCTCCACTGCCAAGCGCAAGTTCATCATCGCCGACACCCCTGGCCACGAGCAGTACACCCGCAACATGGCCACCGGTGCGTCGACGTGCGACCTGGCGATCATCCTGGTCGATGCCCGCTACGGTGTGCAGACTCAGACCCGCCGCCACAGCTACATCGCATCGCTGTTGGGCATCAAGCACATCGTGGTTGCGGTCAACAAGATGGACCTCAAGGGCTTCGATGAAGAAGTCTTCGAGTCGATCAAGGCCGATTACCTGAAATTCGCCGACGCCATCAACCTCACGCCGAGCAGCCTGCACTTCGTGCCGATGTCCGCACTCAAAGGCGACAACGTGGTCAACCACAGCGATCGCTCGCCGTGGTACGCCGGCCCGACGCTGATGGAAATCCTCGAAACCGTCGAGGTGTCGGCCGACCGCAACTTCACCGATCTGCGTTTCCCGGTGCAGTACGTCAATCGTCCGAACCTGAACTTCCGTGGCTTCGCCGGCACCCTCGCCAGTGGCGTGGTGCACAAGGGCGATGAAATCGTTGTGCTGCCTTCGGGCAAGAGCAGCCGGGTCAAGTCCATCGTCACCTACGAAGGTGAACTGCAAAGCGCTGGCCCAGGCCAGGCCGTGACTCTGACCATGGAAGATGAGATCGATATCTCCCGTGGCGACCTGCTGGTGCACGCCGATAACGTGCCGCCGGTGACCGACCAGTTCGACGCCATGCTGGTGTGGATGGCCGAAGAGCCGATGTTGCCGGGCAAGAAATACGACATCAAGCGCGCCACCAGCTACGTACCGGGCTCGATCGCCAGCATCACCCACAAGGTCGATGTGAACACCTTGGAACAGGGGGCTGCAAGCGCCCTGCAACTGAACGAGATCGGCCGGGTCAAGGTGGCGCTGGACGCCTCGATCGCACTGGACGGCTATGACAGTAACCGCACCACTGGCGCGTTCATCGTCATCGACCGCCTGACCAACGGCACCGTCGGTGCCGGCATGATCATCGCACCGCCCGTTCTGCCGCACGGCAGCACTGGCCAGCATGGCAAGCAGGCCCACGTCTCTACCGAAGAGCGCGCCTTGCGCTTCGGTCAGCAGCCGGCGACTGTGCTGTTCAGCGGGCTGTCGGGCGCTGGTAAGAGCACCCTGGCCTATGCCGTAGAGCGCAAGCTGTTCGACATGGGCCGTGCAGTGTACGTGCTCGATGGCCAGAACCTGCGTCATGACCTGAACAAGGGCCTGCCTCAGGACCGCGCTGGCCGCACCGAGAATTGGCGCCGCGCCGCTCATGTGGCGCGTCAGTTCAACGAAGCCGGCCTGCTCACCTTGGCTGCATTCGTTGCCCCGGATGCTGAAGGCCGCGAACAGGCCAAGGCGTTGATTGGCAAGGACCGCCTGGTCACCGTTTACGTTCAGGCCTCGCCGCTGGTGTGCCGCGAGCGTGACCCACAGGGCCTGTATGCTGCCGGTGGCGACAACATCCCGGGCGAGAGCTTCCCGTTCGATGTGCCGCTGGATGCCGACCTGGTGATCGATACACAGAGCGTCAGTGTTGAAGACGGTGTGAAGCTGGTGCTGGATGTGCTGCGTCAGCGTGGTGCGATCTAAGCATTGTGGCTTGTGAAAAACCCCGCTTTGGCGGGGTTTTTTTATGGGTTCGCCTGGGGATTTTTAGCGTTCGTGAGATCGAGCGCCGCCCGCGCGGCGCATCGCGAGCTGCGCTCGCTCCTACGCTTGTTTCGGGCCAATTGATCCTGTGTGATTTGCGCGCGGACGCCTTGGTGCATGGCGCGATATCGCGTCGTACAAACAAGGCGGTCGCGCGCACCTGCCACAGGCGTTACTGGCCCGAAACAAACGTAGGAGCGAGCAAAGCTCGCGATGCGCCGCGCGGGCGGCGCTCGATCTCACAGGCGGTGCAAATTCAACGCCGAACCTGCCGCGTCTTCTTCAGCTTGAAGGCCACCCACAGCACCGCAATCCATCCCGGAATCAGCATCACCGAAATTCGAATCGGCGGGGTCAGGTACATCACCACCAGAATCAGAACGATGAACGCCAGGCACAGGTAATTGGTCAGCGGATGCCCCCAACTTTGGTAGAACGGGGTAACACCCGCTGCCAACTTGGCCTTGCGAAACTTCAGGTGGGTGATACTGATACTGGCCCAGTTGATCACCAGCGCCGACACCGCCAATGCCATCAACAGCCCGAAGGCCTCGCCTGGCATCAGGTAGTTGATCAACACGCAAAGGCCGGTGGCCACTGCCGAAACACCAAGCGCGGTGAGCGGCACGCCACCGCGGCTGACCTTGAGCAATTGCCGCGGCGCATCACCCTGGCTCGCCAAGCCGAACAGCATGCGGCTGTTGGCATAGACGCAGCTGTTGTATACCGACAGTGCAGCGGTCAGCACCACGATGTTGAGAATGGTCGCCACCACATCGCTATCCAGTTCGTGGAAGATCATCACGAATGGGCTGCCACCTTGCACCACCTTCTGCCAAGGGTACAGCGTCAACAACACTGCCAGCGCACCAATGTAGAAGATCAGGATGCGATAGACCACCTGATTGGTCGCCTTGGGAATGCTGTGGCGCGGGTTGTCCGCCTCGGCAGCGGTGATGCCGACCAATTCCAGGCCCCCGAACGAGAACATGATCACGGCCAAAGCCATCACCAGGCCTGCCACGCCGTTGGGGAAGAACCCGCCGTACTGCCACAGGTTGGATACGCTGGCATCCGGGCCACCATTGCCACTCGCCAGCAGCCAGGCACCGAAACCAATCATGCTGACGATCGCCACCACCTTGATCAGTGCGAACCAGAACTCCATCTCGCCATATACCCTGACCTGGGTAAGGTTGATCAGGTTGATGACCACGAAGAAGATCGCCGCCGTGGCCCAGGTCGGGAAGCCTGGCCACCAGTACTGCACGTAGATCCCGACCGCCGAGAGTTCGGCCATGCCGACGAGCACGTATACCACCCAGTAGTTCCAGCCGGAGACGAACCCGGCGAACTCGCTCCAGTAGTGGTGGGCGAAGTGGCTGAAGCTCCCCGCCACCGGCTCCTCCACCACCATCTCACCCAACTGACGCATGATGAAAAAGGCCATCAGGCCGGCGATGGCATAGCCCAGCAATACGGAAGGGCCTGCCAGCTGGATGGTCTGGGCGATGCCAAGAAATAACCCGGTACCTACAGCACCGCCCAGCGCGATCAGCTGGATATGGCGATTCTTCAGCCCGCGCTTCAACGGCTCGGGCGTGCTCTGGTCTTGCATGAAAAGTCCTTTGGCTCAGTGAGGCAGTGTTTTTGCTGTTGTTTGCAGTGAAGGATCTAGATCCATCCGCCCCACTGCAAGATGAAAATACCAATGTTGGTGGTGACCGCAGCCATCAGCGTAGTGATCACGATGATCGACGCCGCCAGTTCATGATTGCCGTTGGCCGCGCGCGCCATCACATAACTGGCTGCCGCCGTGGGGCTGGCGATGTACAGGAAAAGGATGCCCAGCTCGGCACCGCGGAACCCGCACAACCAGGCGCCCAGGGTGCCGATCAACGGCAGCCAGACCATCTTCACCAGGCTGGCATCGATAGCCAGCTTGCCGCTGTCGCGCAGCGCTGCCAGCGAAAGGGTGCCACCGATGCAGATCAGCGCCAGTGGCAGGGTCATCTGCGCCAGATAGTCGCCCGAGGTGAGCAGCCAGTTGGGCAGCGGCACCTGGCCGTAAGCCATGGGTGTCGCCACCAGGACGCTGATGATCAACGGGTTGCTGAAAATGCTCTTGAGGATGCTCCAGGGATCGGATTTGAGCTGCGAGCTGTACACCGCCAGCACCACCGCCGACAGCGAGTTGTACATGAGGATGACGACCCCTGCGAGCACCGCCCCCAGGGAAATGCCGTAATCACCGTAGAGGCTGGCGGCCAGGGCCAGGCCGATCACTCCGTTGTTGCCGCGAAACGCGCCTTGGGTGTAGATGCCGCGCTCGGCCAATGGGCTGCGCCAGACAGCCATACCCCAGGCCATGGCGAAACCGACCAGGGTAGCGACGACGAAGTAGAGGATGACTTTAGGTTGCACCGCTGTAGCGAGGTCGGCGTGATAGATGCCGAGGAACAGCAGCGCTGGCATGCAAACGTTGAACACCAACTGCGAGGCGATCCGGTTGAAGTTGTCGTCGATCAGATGGATGCGTTTGAGCAGCACGCCCAGAAACAGCATGGCGAAGACCGGTGCCGTGATGTTAAGCGTCTGGATGAGAAGGGCAAGCATGCGCGAGCGGTCCTGGTGGAGTTGCCTTTAGGCGACTGATGATACGCCAACGCGCCAGGAAATGCGGGGATCTAGCAGGACTATAAACACATTTCTCGATTCACCTGTGCAGGCCTAATCGCGGGTGAAGGTGCGCCTACAGGCTGTGTACGGTTCCTGTAGGCGCGGGTTCACCCGCGAAAAGGCCAGCCCAAGCCGCAGACATTCAGCGACGCACAGGGCGCTTCTGCAATTTGCGCTGCAAGGTACGCCGATGCATGCCCAGCGCCCGGGCAGTGGCGGAGATATTGCCTTCGTGCTCGTTCAGCACGCGCTGTATGTGTTCCCACTGCAGGCGGTCCACCGACATGGGGTTTTCCGGCACCAAGGTATCGAGGTCGGCATGCTCGGAAAGCAACGCCGCCAATACATCGTCGGCGTCGGCTGGCTTGCACAGGTAGTTGCAGGCGCCGCGCTTGACCGCCTCGACAGCGGTGGCAATGCTCGAATACCCGGTCAGGATCACCACGCGCATCTCTGGGTCCAGCTCGAGCAGCTTGGGCAGCAGCACCAGGCCGGAGTCGCCTTCCATCTTCAGGTCCAACGTGGCGTAGTCCGGCAGGTCCTGCTGGGCCAGGGCCAAGCCCTCCTCAGCAGAACCGGCAGTGCTCACACGAAAGCCGCGGCGGCTCATGGCGCGAGCCATCACTCGAGTAAAGGTGGCGTCATCGTCCACCAGCAACAGGTGCGGCAGCTCTTCGCCTTCAACCTGGTTTTCGTCGCTCATCATTCATCTCCTCGCTTGCCATGGGGCAGGCGCAGTTCGGTCAGGGTGCCACCCTGTTCATGACTATAGAGTTTTACCGAGCCGCCCGCACGGGTCACGCTGGCCTTGCTCAGGAACAGGCCTAGGCCAAAGCCTTTGCCCTTGGTGGTAATGAAGGGTTTGCCGATGGCCTCGGCAATGGCCGGCGGTACACCGGGGCCATGGTCACGGATGCTGATCAGGATGTCCTGGGCGTCCCAGTCAAGGGTCACCTGCAGGTCGTCAGGGCAGGCATCGGCGGCATTGTTCAGCAAGTTCAGCAGTGCCTGTGTCAGGTCTGGTGGCGGCGTCAGGCACGGCACCTGACCATCGCGCAAGCGCTGGAAGCGGTAACTGGCCTCAGGCCGCATCAGGTGCCAGCGGTTCAACGCCTCATCAAGCCAGGCTGTGACCTCCTGCTCGACCACCGCCAGGCGGCGGTTGGCCTCAGCGGCGCGCACCAACTGCTGGAGGGTCTCCTTGCACAGCTTCACCTGGTCCTGAAGGATTTGCAGATCTTCCTGCAGCAGCGGATCGGTATGGTCCTGGCGCATTTCGTTGAGCAGCACGCTCATGGTCGCCAAGGGGGTGCCCAGTTCGTGCGCTGCGCCGGCAGCCTGGGTGGCAACGGCCAGCAGTTGCTCATCACGCAGGCTCTCTTCGCGGCGCTCGGAGCGCAACTGCTCCTGACGACGCAGCTCCTCGGCCATGCGCGCGGCGAAGAAGGTAATCACGGCGGCGGCCAGCGCAATACTCAGCCACATGCCATAGACCTGCATCTTGTCCCGCGCCATCGGCAGGCCTTCGAGCGGGTAGAACTGCACCAGCAGCAGGCTGTAGGCGGTCAGGGCGATGCCCGACAGAATCAGCGAGTACAACCACGGCAAGGTCACCGCCGCGATCGCCAACGGCACCAGGTAATAAGACACGAATGGATTGGTGGAGCCGCCTGAGTAATACAGCAAGGCGCTGTGGATCAGCAGGTCGCAGGCCAATTGCAGCGCGTATTCGGTTTCGGTGACCGGCAGCGACAACCGCAGGCGCAAGGCTGTGAAGGCGCACAGCAGTGACGACAGGGCCAATGTGGCGGCCAGCGATAACCACGGCAGCGGCAGCAGGTCGGTCCAGTAGGCGACCCCTACGGACCCTGCCTGAGCGGCTAGGACCAACACCCGAATGACGGTCAGGCGCCAGAGGTTCTGGCGGGTGGCAGAGAGCGGTTGTGCGGCGGCGAGCATGCGCTGTCCCGATGAATGCTTCAGAAAAATCGGCTGAAGTATACCCAAGCCAGCCCCCGCGCTGTAGCAATGCGGCAAAGCGCCACACTTTGTCACACATGCTGGGCGGCACCTTTGAACCCACTACACTGCTCTGGGTCTTATGGGCCATGCGTGGAATGGATGGCCAGACCCCACGCTCACATTGCCAAGGAGTAACCCATGTACATGCCAAGTCGCGGCGCCGCTTTTGTCCTTACCTGTGGCCTGCTGGCCAGCTTGCCGGCCCTGGCGGCCGACGAGCCACGCTACAACCAGGTATCGCTGCGCGCCGAAGTCAGCAAGGAAGTGGCTCGCGACCTGATGGTCGTGACCCTCTACAGCGAAGCGCAGAACACCGACCCAGGCAAGCTTGCCAAGCAGATCACCGAAACCATGAACAAGGCTGTGCAGCAGGCCCGCCAGGTCAAGGACGTGAAAATCAGCCAAGGCAGCCGCAACAGCTACCCGGTCTATGACAGCAAGGGCCAGAAAATCACCGGCTGGCGTGAGCGCGCCGAACTGCGCCTGGAAGGTGCTGACTTCCCTGCCCTCTCCCAGCTCACCGCAGACCTGCTGCAGGAGCTGAAGATGGGCGGTATGGACTTTTCCATCGCCCCGGCCACGCGCAAGGCCAGCGAGGATGAGCTGCTCAAGGAAGCTGTGGACGCCTTCAAAGCCCGTGCGCAACTGGCGACTCAGGCGCTGGGCGGCACAGGCTACAAAGTGGTCAGCCTGAACCTCAACAGCTCTGGCTACCCCCGCCCTTACCTGCGCAGCGCACCGATGGCGATGAAGGCCATGGCAGCCGATGAGACCGCGCCAGCACCGGACATCGAAGCCGGTACCAGTGAAGTCAGCATGAATGCCGATGGCCTGATCGAAGTGCAGATGCCCTAAATAGCTGCACAGGCCCTAGTGGGAGCGGTTTTACCTGCGTTCCAAGCAACAGGCAGCTCGGTCAGGGCTTGGCCTGTATTGGCGGGTCACATTGCTCCCACAAAGGGTTCGCTAAAGGATTTTTCCTACGCACCGCATGAGTGCATCCTACAAAATTCCCGCCTCGTAACATCCCGCAAAAAGCCATCATTTTGCCCACGCAAACGTTCAACTTCGCTAAAAGTTATACGAATGCGACATCCATGTACGATCGTACTACTTTTCTGACGCCAACTATCCTTCAGACGGTTGCATTGGGAACATCCCCTGCATAAGTATCCGCAGGTCGGCTCACGAGGCCACCTCAACATCAAAAATGACAACAATGAGGCCACCATGCTCAAACACGCAGTCATTCCGTTCCTGCTAGGTGCAGGCTTGCTCGCTGGCGCTCCGCTGGCCCACGCCGCCTCCAATCTGGTGTTCTGTTCCGAAGGCAGCCCAGCTGGCTTCGACCCAGGGCAATACACCACCGGGACCGACTTCGACGCCTCGGCCGAGACCATGTTCAACCGCCTGACGCAGTTCGAGCGCGGTGGCACTGCAGTGATTCCGGGCCTGGCAACCCAATGGGAGGTCACAGATGACGGCAGGAGCTACACCTTCCACCTGCGCGAAGGGGTCAAGTTCCACACCACCGACTACTTCAAGCCGACCCGTGAATTCAACGCCGACGACGTACTGTTCACCTTTGACCGCATGCTCGACAAGGATCACCCTTTCCGCAAGGCTTACCCCACCGAGTTCCCGTACTTCACCGACATGGGCATGGACAAGAACATCGCCAAGGTGGAGAAGCTCGACGATCACACGGTGAAATTCACCCTGAACGAGGTAGACGCCGCCTTCATCCAGAACCTGGCCATGAGCTTCGCCTCCATTCAATCTGCCGAATACGCCGATCAGTTGCTCAAGCAGGGCAAAGCCGCCGATATCAATCAGAAGCCCATCGGCACCGGCCCGTTCGTGTTCAGCAAATACCAGAAAGACGCGCAGATCCGCTTCAAGGGCAACAAGGACTACTGGAAGCCTGAAGACGTGAAGATCGACAACCTGATCTTCGCCATCACCACCGATGCCTCGGTGCGCATGCAGAAACTGAAGAAGAACGAATGCCAGGTCACGCTGTTCCCAAGGCCAGCCGATATCGAGCCGCTGAAAGCCGACAAGAACCTGCAGATGCCGCAGCAAGCCGGCTTCAACCTTGGTTATATCGCCTACAACGTGATGGACAAGATCAAGGGTAGCAACGAGCCCAACCCAATGGCCCAGTTGAAAGTCCGCCAGGCGCTGGACATGGCCGTGGACAAGAAGAAGATCATCGAATCGGTGTACCAGGGTGCCGGGCAACTGGCAGTCAATGCCATGCCGCCCACCCAGTGGTCCTATGACAACACTATCAAGGACGCGCCGTACGACCCGGAAAAGGCCAAGCAACTGCTCAAGGAAGCCGGGATCAAAGACGGTACTGAAATCACCTTGTGGGCCATGCCTGTGCAGCGCCCCTACAACCCCAATGCCAAGCTGATGGCCGAGATGCTTCAGGCTGACTGGGCCAAGATCGGCATCAAGGCCAAGATCGTCAGCTATGAATGGGGTGAGTACATCAAGCGCTCCAAGGCAGGTGAGCAAGGCGCCATGCTGATTGGCTGGAGCGGTGACAACGGGGACCCGGACAACTGGTTGGGCACCCTCTATGGCTGCGACGCCGTTGATGGCAACAACTTCTCCAAGTGGTGCTACAAGCCCTACGACGACCTGATCAAACAGGCCAAGGCCACCTCCGACCAGGCCCAGCGCACCGAGCTCTATCAAAAGGCTCAGCACATTCTCAAAGAGCAAGTGCCTATCACTCCCATTGCCCACTCCACCGTCTATCAGCCGATGAGTGCCAAGGTGAAGGACTTCAAGATCAGCCCCTTCGCGCTGAACGCGTTCTACGGCGTCAGCGTGGACAAATAGGCTAGCCCAGGTACCCGCTGCCAGGCGGTGGGTACCGCCTCACCACCCCCAAGCATCTCGCGCCCTCCGACGCCACTGGCGACGGAGTCGGCAAACTGTTGCCGCCATTCGTACCCGTGGGCGGCGTAAGCAGCTGGAAAAGGAACCGCCATGCGCCCTGTCATCTATCGCTCGACCCTGCTCGCTCTCGGCCTGCTGAGCCAGGCCACTGCCGTGCAGGCCAAGAACCTCGTGTTCTGCTCCGAAGGCAGCCCCGCTGGCTTCGACACCGCGCAGTACACCAGCGCCACCGATAACGACGCTGCTGAGCCGATCTACAACCGCCTGGTGGAATTCGAACGCGGCGGCACGGCGGTGCAACCGGCTCTGGCGACGAAATGGGAAGTTTCCGACGATGGCCTGCGCTACACCTTCCACCTGCGCCAAGGGGTGAAGTTCCACGCCAACAAAGCATTCACCCCAACCCGTGACTTCAACGCCGACGACGTGTTGTTCACCTTCAACCGCATGCTCGACCGGGAACAACCGTTCCGTAAGGCTTACCCGACCGAATTCCCATACTTCGTCAGCATGGGCTTGGACAAGAACATTGCAAAGGTCGAGAAGACCGGCCCGATGACCGTGGTGTTCACCCTGAACAAGGTGGACGCAGCCTTCGTCCAGAACCTGGCGATGAGCTTCGCCTCGATATTGTCCGCCGAGTATGCAGGGCAACTGCTGGCCAGCGGGCGGCCCAGCGACATCAACCAGCAGCCGATCGGCACCGGGCCGTTCGTGTTCCAGCGCTACCAGAAGGACTCGCAGATTCGCTTCAAAGGAAACCAGGATTACTGGGCACCGGATGAGGTGAAAATCGACAACCTGGTGTTCTCGATCAACATCGACCCGTCGGTGCGCATTCAGAAGCTGCGCCGCAACGAATGCCAGGTCACCTTGCACCCACGCCCGGCCGATCTGCCTGCGCTCAAGGCCGACGCCAAGCTGCAGGTCATGCAACAGCCAGGCTTCAACCTCGGCTACATCGCCTACAACACCCAGCACCCGCCGTTCGACCGCCTGGAGGTGCGTCAGGCCATGGACATGGCGGTGAACAAGCAGGCCATTTTACAGGCGGTGTATCAGGCCTCTGGCCAACTGGCAGTCAATGCCATGCCGCCGACGCAGTGGTCTTACGACAGCAGCCTCAAGGACGCACCCTTCGACCCGGAAAAAGCCAAGCAACTGCTACAGCAAGCCGGGGTCGAGCCAGGCACCGAAATCACCTTGTGGGCCATGCCCGTGCAGCGGCCTTACAACCCCAACGCCAAGCTGATGGCCGAAATGCTCCAGGCGGACTGGAACAAGCTCGGCTTCAAGGTGCGCATCGTCAGCTACGAATGGGGCGAGTACTTGAAGCGTATGAAAAGCGGTGAGCACGACGTCGCACTGATCGGCTGGACCGGTGACAACGGCGACCCGGACAACTGGCTGGGCACCCTGTACAGCTGCGACGCCATCGGCAGCAACAACTACTCGCTGTGGTGCGACCCGCAGTACGACAGCCTGGTCAAGCGGGCCAAGCAGGTCACCGACCGCAAACAGCGTACTGCCCTCTACCAGCAGGCCCAGCAGCGCCTGAAGCAGCAGGTGCCGATCACCCCCGTGGCGCACTCCACGGTCAACCAGCCGCTGAGCATCAAGGTGGCAGATTTCAAGGTCAGCCCGTTCGGGCGTAATGACTTTTCCGGCGTGAGTGTCGATTAGCCCCTAGCCCCTGGCGCCGCTTCGCAGGTCACCCGACTGCAACGGGTAAGACTGTAGGCGCGGCTTTACCCGCGAAAAGGCCAGCACAGCCAACGCAAGGCCCCGATTTGGCCCGGCGACCCCGGGCAACCCTGGCAACACCGCAACAAGCCGGCCCATAAGGCCAGGCATAACTAGAAGAACAGAAAGGGAGTTTAAATCTTGAGACTATTCACCTTGACCGCTTTGGCGTTATCCATCGGCAGCTTTTCTGCCGTAGCCCAGGCCGACCCGCAGAGCCAGCAATACCTACCGCTGAGCCTCAAAACCACCAGCGAACAAGACCAGGCCACAGGCTTTGTCGAAGGCCAAAGCCTGTCCGGCAGCACCCGCAACTGGTACGCCCATGAACGCGCGACCCGCGCGCCACTGTGGAAGTACTACAAAGGTGACGGCACCCGCCACGACACCCACAGCCGCAACAACTGGGTGCAGGGCAGCATCCTCAATTACAGCTCGGGCTTCACCCAAGGCACCATCGGCTTTGCCGTAGAGGCTGCCGGCTACAACGCCATCGCCCTGGAGCAAGGCCGGGCCGCGATCGCCGGGCCGAACAACCGCACCCTGACCCACAGCGATGGCGACCCCATTGGCCAGTGGAGCAAGATGGGCCTGGCCAACGTCAAGGCGCGCCTGTCCAATACCACCCTGACGGTCGGCCGCCAGTCGGTGGACACACCGATGATCGCCTACATCGGCAACCGCGCCCTGCCCTCGAGCTTTCAAGGGGCATTTGTGCACAGCGCCGAGTTCGACAACCTGTCGATCGACCTGGGCACCTTCGACCGTGTATCGCCACGTACCGAACAGAGCCTGAGCAAATTCCGCAGTGAATACAGCGCTACGGGCGTGGAAACCGACCGCGCCAGCACCGCCGGGGTCAACTACCAGCCGTTCAAGAGCCTGACCACCAGCCTCTACACCACCCACGTCGATGATTTCTGGAACCAGTACTACTTCGGTGCCAGCCACGTGCTGGGCGACAGCGCAGTGTTGGCGCTGACCACTGGCCTGAACTACTACAAGACCGTGGATACCGGCAGCAAGAAGATGGGCGATATCGACAACGATACCTACAGCCTGTCGCTGGGCCTGACCCATCAGGCGCACACCCTCACTGCGTCTTGGCAGCAGGTCAACGGCAACGAGTACTTCGACTACCTGCATGAGACCAACGGCATCTTCCTGGCCAACTCGCTGCTGTCGGACTTCAACGGCCCCAACGAGAAATCCCTGCAGCTGTCCTACGTGCTGAACATGGCGCCCTACGGCGTTCCAGGCCTGAAATTCAACCTGTACAACGCCCGTGGCTGGGGCATCGACGGCACTCATTACCGAGGCACCGCCTACGACGTCAACGGCCTGGACGGTGAAACCCACTACGAGTGGGGTATCGGCACCAGTTACGCAGTGCAGAGTGGGCCGCTGAAGGACACCAGCATCCGCGCCACCTATACCGCCCACCGCGCCAGCAAGGCTCAGGGCGATGGCAGCCTGGACGAGTTCCGTCTGGTGACCACCATTCCATTCAACATTCTCTGACCGATGGCGCCACGGCCCGCTTCGAGCCGGGCCGTGGCGGCTACGCTGGAATCAATGCAAGCAGGGAGTATCCATGACATCGCTACCGCTTCGCGCTGCCCTGGCAGCGGTCATCCTCGGCGTCGCCGGCAACCTTGCGGCCAAGCCGTTGGTGGTGTGCACCGAGGCCAGCCCGGAAGGCTTCGACGTGGTCCAGTACACCACGGCGGTCACTTCAGACGCTTCGGCTGAAACGCTGTTCAACCGCCTGGTCGACTTCAAGCCTGGGACCACTGACCTGCAGCCGGCCTTGGCCGAACGCTGGGACATATCCGCCGACGGCCTGACCTACACCTTTCACCTGCGCCAAGGGGTGAAGTTCCATACCACTGACTACTTCAAGCCAAGCCGAGACTTCAACGCCGACGATGTGCTGTGGAGCCTGAACCGTCAGCTCGACCCCAAGCACCCGTGGCACGGCAAAACCAGCGTGGGTTACCCCTACTTCGAGAGCATGTCCTTCCAGCAATTGCTCAAGTCGGTGGAAAAGACCGACGACCATACCGTGGTCATTACCCTGACTCGTCCCGAAGCCCCGTTCCTGCGTGATATGGCCATGGCCTTCACCTCGATCTATTCCGCCGAATATGGTGACCAACTGCTCAAAGCCGGCAAGACCGGCGACCTCAACAGCAAGCCGATCGGCACTGGCCCGTTCATCTTCCAGCGCTACAACAAGGACGCCCAGGTGCGCTTCAAGCCCAACCCGGATTACTTCCGTGGCAAGCCGCCAAGCGACGCGCTGATCTTCGCCATCGCCACCGACAGCAATGTGCGCCTGCAGAAACTGCGCGCCAATGAATGCCAGGTAGCGCTTTACCCCAAGCCGGACGATGTAGCGTCGATCAAAGCCGACCCGTCGCTGAAAGTGGCCGAGATGGAAGCCTTGGTCACCGGCTACATCGCCATGAACACCCAGCACAAGTATCTGAGCGACGTTCGCGTGCGCAAAGCCATCAACATGGCCTTCGACCGCCAGACCCATGTCGATCAACTGTTCGGCAAAGGCAACGCGCTGGTCGGGGTGAACCCGTACCCGCCGACCATGATCGGCTACAACACCGAGAACAAGAACCCGCCGCGCGACCTTGCCAAGGCCCGCGAACTGCTCAAGCAAGCCGGCGTACCCGAAGGTACGGTGATCACCCTGTTCACCCGCAACGGCGGCGGCCCGACCAACCCCAACCCGCGCCTGTCCGCCGAAATGCTCCAGTCCGACCTCAAGCAGATTGGCCTGAAGCTGGACATCCGCGTGATGGAGTGGGCCGAAATGCTGCGCCGGGCCAAGAACGGCGAAGCGGACCTAGTGTCCACCGGCTGGGCCGGCGACAACGGCGACCCGGACAACTTCCTTTCGCCGCTGCTCAGTTGCGAAGCCGCCAAAAACGGTGAGAACTATGCACGCTGGTGCAATGCCAAATTCCAGGAACTGATCACCCGCGCCCGCGAAGTGATCGACAACGACGAGCGCGCCCGGCTCTATGCCGAGGCTTTGAAGGTGTACGATGACGATCAACCCTGGATCAGCATGGCCCATCCGAAGATGTTCACCGCCATGCGTGACAACGTGGAGGGGTATGTGATCAACCCTCTGACCAACAACAACTTCGCCACCACCAAGGTGAAGTAGAACAACAACGATCGCCGGGACCCCAAACGGGCACCGGCGGCACTGCGTGACCCGCTGATGAGGTATCCCCGACAATGTTGAGTTTTATTGCCCGGCGCCTGGGCTTGCTGATACCGACCTTCTTCGGTATCACCTTGCTGACCTTCGCGCTCATACGCCTGATCCCCGGCGACCCCGTGGAAGTGATGATGGGCGAGCGCAGGGTCGACCCTGAAATGCACGCCCAGGCCATGGAGCGCCTGGGGCTGAACAAGCCCCTCCCGGCCCAGTACCTGGACTACGTCGGCAAGCTGGCCCAGGGCGATTTGGGTGAATCGCTGCGTACGCGTGAAAGCGTGTGGCGCGAGTTTCTCACCCTGTTCCCTGCCACCTTGGAACTGGCCTTGGCCGCCCTGCTGTTTGCCGGCATCGTCGGCCTGCTGGCCGGGGTGATCGCCGCGCTCAAGCGCGGGTCGCTGTTCGATCACGGGGTAATGGGCATCTCGCTGGCGGGCTATTCCATGCCGATCTTCTGGTGGGGCCTGATCCTGATCATGTTCTTCTCCGTCAGCCTGGGCTGGACGCCAGTGTCCGGGCGCATCGACCTGCTCTATGACATCGAACCGAAAACCGGCTTCATGCTCATCGATACCCTGCTCAGCGACGAGGAGGGTGCATTCAAGGATGCCGTGATGCACCTGATTTTGCCGGCCATTGTGCTAGGCACCATTCCTTTGGCGGTGATTGCCCGCATGACCCGTTCGTCGATGCTCGAAGTGCTGCGTGAAGACTATATCCGCACCGCCCGCGCCAAGGGCCTGTCGCCCGCCCGCGTGGTGTTCGTTCATGGCCTGCGCAACGCACTGATCCCAGTGCTGACGGTGTTCGGCCTGCAGGTGGGTACGCTGTTGGCCGGCGCGGTACTGACCGAAACCATCTTTTCCTGGCCGGGCATTGGCAAGTGGCTGATCGAAGCCATCGGCGCCCGTGACTACCCCGTGGTCCAGAACGGCATCCTGTTGATCGCCTGCCTGGTGATCCTGGTCAACTTCGTAGTGGATATTCTCTACGGCCTGGCCAACCCACGCATCCGTCATCAGCGCTGAGGCCTTTGCCATGACTAGTCCGATTGCTAAATCCGTCGCACCGGCCAGCCCGGTGGACCAAAGCCTACTGTACCCCTCGCCGTACAAAGAATTCTGGCACGCCTTCGCCCGCAACAAGGGCGCCGTGATGGGCCTGGCCTTCATGTGCCTGGTGGTGTTCTGCGCGTTGTTCGCGCCCTGGGTTGCACCCCATGACCCGAGCGAGCAGTACCGGGACTTTCTGCTGACCCCGCCTGTATGGCTCGAAGGCGGCACCTGGCAGTTCATCCTCGGCACCGATGAGCTGGGCCGCGACCTGCTGTCGCGGCTGATCCAGGGTGCACGGCTGTCGCTGCTGATCGGCCTCTCTTCGGTGGTGATGTCGCTGATCCCTGGCATATTGCTGGGCCTGCTGGCCGGCTTCTTCCCGCAGCTACTCGGCCCTTCGATCATGCGCCTGATGGATGTGATGCTGGCCTTGCCCTCGCTGCTGCTGGCAGTGGCCATCGTCGCGATTCTCGGCCCAGGGCTGATCAACACCGTCATCGCCATCGCCGTGGTGTCCTTGCCGTCTTATGTGCGCCTGACCCGCGCAGCAGTGATGGGCGAGTTGAACCGCGACTATGTCACCGCTGCACGTCTGGCCGGTGCCAGCCTGCCACGGCTGATGTTCGTCACCGTGCTGCCAAACTGCATGGCGCCGCTGATCGTGCAGGCCACCTTGAGCTTCTCGTCGGCGATTCTCGATGCCGCCGCCCTGGGCTTTCTGGGCCTTGGCGTGCAACCGCCGACACCGGAATGGGGCACCATGCTGGCCTCAGCCCGAGACTACATCGAGCGCGCCTGGTGGGTGGTGAGCCTGCCTGGCTTGACCATTCTGCTCAGTGTGCTGGCAATCAACCTGATGGGCGACGGCCTGCGCGATGCGCTGGACCCGAAACTCAAGAACGCCGCCTGAGGAGAACGCCATGTCACTGTTGCAAATCAACAACCTGAACGTGCGCTTCGGCGAGGCCGACGCGGTGCCAGTGGTCGATGGGCTTGATCTGAAGGTCGAGGCCGGCGAAATCCTGGCCATCGTCGGCGAATCTGGCTCGGGCAAATCGGTCACCATGATGGCCCTGATGGGCCTGATCGACGCCCCCGGGCGTATCACCGCCGATGCCCTGACCTTCGATGGCACCGACATGCTCAAGCTCAGCGGCCGCCAGCGGCGCAAGGTGGTGGGCAAGGATATCGCCATGGTCTTCCAGGACCCGATGACCGCGCTCAACCCCAGTTACACCGTCGGTTACCAGATCGAGGAAGTGCTGCGCCAACACCTGGGCCTCAAAGGCAAGGCCGCCCGCCAGCGGGCTCTGGAGCTACTGCAGAAGGTCGAAATTCCGGCCGCCGAAAGCCGCCTGGATGCCTACCCCCACCAGCTGTCCGGAGGCATGAGCCAGCGTGTGGCCATCGCCATGGCCATTGCCGGCGAACCCAAGCTGCTGATCGCCGACGAACCCACCACTGCACTGGATGTGACCATCCAGGCACAGATCATGGAGCTGCTGGTGAACCTGCAGCAAGAGCGCAACATGGCGCTGATCCTGATCACCCACGACCTTGCCGTGGTGGCAGAAACGGCAAAACGGGTATGCGTGATGTATGCCGGCCAGGCCGTGGAAGTGGGCCAGGTGCCGGAATTGTTCGAAGTACCCGCCCACCCTTACAGTGAAGCGCTGCTGGCGGCGATCCCCGAGCACAGCATCGGTGCCGAGCGCCTGGCTACCTTGCCGGGCATCGTCCCTGGTCGCTACGACCGCCCCGCTGGCTGCCTGCTGTCGCCGCGCTGCCCGTACGTGCAGGACCATTGCCGGCGCCAGCGCCCTGCCCTCGAGCCGCAGGCCCATAGCTTGGTGCGTTGCTTCTATCCGCTGAACCAGGAGGTGGCGTGATGGCCGTCGTTCTCACTGCCCGGGACCTGACCCGGCACTATGAAGTTTCCCGCGGGCTGTTCAAGGGCCGTGCCCTGGTGCGCGCGCTCAATGGCGTGTCGTTCGAGCTGGAAGCAGGCAAGACCCTGGCCGTGGTCGGAGAGTCGGGCTGCGGCAAGTCCACCCTGGCCCGAGCCCTGACACTCATCGAGGAGCCTTCTTCGGGCTCGCTGCAAATTGATGGCACCGAGGTGAACGGCGCCAGCAAGGCTGAACGCAAACAGCTGCGCCGTGATGTGCAGATGGTATTCCAAAGCCCCTACGCCTCGCTCAACCCACGCCAGAAGATCGGTGACCAACTGGCCGAGCCGCTGCTGATCAACACTTCCCTGAGCAAGGCCGAACGGCGCGATAAAGTGCAAAAGATGATGGAGCAGGTGGGGCTGCGTCCTGAGCACTATCAGCGATACCCGCACATGTTCTCTGGGGGCCAGCGCCAGCGCATCGCCCTGGCCCGGGCAATGATGCTGCAGCCCAAGGTGCTGGTGGCCGACGAGCCGACGTCGGCGCTGGACGTGTCGATCCAGGCCCAGGTGCTCAACCTGTTCATGGACTTGCAGAAGGAGTTCAATACCGCCTACGTGTTCATCTCGCACAACTTGGCGGTGGTGCGACACGTGGCCGATCAGGTGCTGGTGATGTACCTGGGGCGCCCGGCGGAAATGGGGCCCAAGGCGGATATCTACGACAAGCCGCTGCACCCGTATACCCAGGCGCTGCTGTCGGCGACGCCGGCGATACATCCCGATCCATTGAAGCCGAAGATCCGCATCGCCGGGGAATTGCCCAACCCGCTCAATCCGCCGGATGGGTGCGCGTTCCACAAGCGCTGTCCGTATGCCACCGAGCGCTGTGCCAAGGAGGTGCCGGCGTTGCGGCAGGTGAACACGCGATTGGTGGCATGCCATTATGCGGAGCAGTTTCTTTAGTGCGTGACCATTGAAAAGGGCCCCTAGGCGGCTAATGCTGTTCACTTAAGCCTAGAGGCTCGGCGTGGGCTCTTCGGTGAGGCGCAGATCGAGCGCCGCCCGCGCGGCGCATCGCGCGCTGCGCTCGCTCCTACGTTTGTTTCGGGCCAATTTATCCTCAGGCGATTTCGTGCGGGCCCCATGG